>CAJAEK010000168.1 GCA_903938735.1 uncultured Actinomycetes bacterium
CGGTTCCTTTGGTTGCGTCTTGCACCACCTTGCTGAAAAAGAAGGCGTCCACTTTGTAGAAACAAAACCAGATGTCTGCTGGCAGCTTCCCATTCGCCGCAGTTTTGAAACTCGCGAATTTGGCGATCGAGAAATTTCGGTAAATGTCATCGGCGAATACGAGCGGCTGGCGTGGGGCGATGGCGGAGCAGATTTCGATTGGTATTGCACTGCAAACACCGAAGCGCACGTCGGTAAAGAGCCGGTCTATATCTCCAACCGAGTCGAGCTAATCGCGCTGATGGGCATTCCGGCCTATAACGTGCTTGCCGAACATTGTGCTGGCCGTATGGAAGCAATTGCGCTGACCCGGGCGGAACAGAAGAAGCGCGAATTGCCGCTCTTCATCATTCACCCAGCCACTGTCGCCGCTGGCCGTTAATCTTCGGTAGTGGCCAAGACTCCAGCACCCGCGAAAGACCCGTTCCGCTGCACGGAATGCGGCTGGACTGCAAACAAATGGGTCGGACGCTGTGGCGAATGTCAGGCGTGGGGCAGCGTTGAAGAGATAGCGGCTCCTAAAAAACTTTCCTTAGTTGCGGGTCACGTAACCGCGGCCGCGCAACCCATTGGCGAGGTAAACCTAGAGAATGCCAAGGCGCGTTCATCTGGCGTTAGCGAACTCGATCGAGTACTCGGCGGCGGCTTAGTCCCGGGTGCGGCAATCTTGTTAGCTGGCGAGCCTGGTGTCGGAAAATCAACACTCCTCCTTAATGTGGCTGCCGAGAGCGCACGACAGAAAATTACATCGCTCTATATCAGCGGTGAAGAATCAGCTTCGCAAGTTCGATTGCGCGCGGAACGACTGAATGCCATCGATCCCAACCTTTGGCTTGCATCTGAGAACGAACTCGGTGCCGTCATTGCGCACATCGACGCAGTCCAGCCACAGCTACTTATTATTGACTCGATTCAAACAATCGCATCGGCCGCGGTTGATGGCGCACCCGGTGGAGTCACTCAAGTTCGCGAAATCGCCGCTGCGCTAATCCGAATCGCAAAAGAACGGTCAATCACGCTGGTGCTCGTTGGCCACGTGACCAAGGATGGATCAATTGCGGGTCCACGATTGCTCGAGCATATTGTCGATGTCGTACTCAACTTTGAAGGCGAACGTCACTCTCGCCTCCGTCTAATTCGCGCAATAAAGAATCGCTTTGGCGCATCCGATGAAGTCGGCTGCTTCGATATGACCGAATCCGGAATCACCAGCTTGCCTGACCCCACTGGGCTATTTACTACTCGCCACACAGAGCCCGTTCCTGGCACGTGTGTCACCGTCACGCTTGAAGGTCGTCGACCACTACTCGCCGAAATTCAATCGTTGGTCGGCGTTGCGACTTCAGATGGCCGCGATTACGGAAACTCTCGCCGCGTAACCTCGGGCCTCGATAATCCGCGGACCGCCATGACTTTGGCCGTGCTCGAACTCCGCGCAGGGGTCCGCATCTCTGGTCGTGACGTTTATGTCGCAACTGTCGGTGGCATGAAGATCAATGAACCGGCCGCTGATTTAGCAGTCGCGCTCTCTGTCGGTTCGGCCGCAAAGGGACTGGCGCTACCAGGCGATTTGGTTGCGATTGGCGAAGTCGGTCTCGCTGGTGAAATTCGTAAAGTCACCGGGGCGCAGCAACGTATTCAGGAAGCCGCCCGATTGGGCTTCAAGCGCGCGATGGTTCCCACCGGTAGCGATCTGAAGATTCCAGGCATCGAGATAATGGAAGTTGCACGCCTTGAGCAAGCAATCGCTCGCGTCAAAATTAATTAATTGGTTCGATAAGAACAAACGCGATTTACCGTGGCGCAGCACCACCCCGTGGGGCGTCCTTGTTAGTGAGTTCATGTTGCAACAAACTCCGGTCAACCGCGTTTTGCCTATCTGGAACGAATGGATGGAGCGTTGGCCTACACCCGCTGCTTTAGCCGGAGCGCCAAAGCCAGAAGTTATTAAAGCCTGGGGTCGACTGGGCTATCCGCGGCGAGCTATTCGTCTGCATGAGTCCGCAAAAGCGATTGCGAAAATGCACGGTGGCATCGTGCCACGAGAACGCGCAGAGTTAATTGCGTTACCTGGCGTTGGTGATTAC
>CAJAEK010000169.1 GCA_903938735.1 uncultured Actinomycetes bacterium
ATCGTCAGACCGATAAACAAGACCATCTGAATCTGTTGCACGTCGTTGGTGTTACGGGTAATCAGAGAAGGAGCGCCGAACTTATTGAGCTCGCGGGCCGAGAAGTTTTCTACCGTGGCAAAAACACCAGTGCGCAGATCACGGCCAAAAGCCATCGCGACCTTGGACGATAAGTACCCCAACCAAATAGATGCACCCATCACCAACGCGGAAGCGGCCAACATGATCGCGCCGGTCTTCCAGATGTAGCCAATGTTGCCCTTGGTAACGCCGTTGTTGATCAGATCGGCGTTAAGGCTGGGCAGATAGAGGTTGGCGATCGCTTGAACCAACAACAACAGAACAATGAACGCCACCGATTTGCGATACGGGCGGAGATATTGCTTCAAAATCTTGGTCAGCAAGAAAGTACCTAACTAGTCGGGCCACATTATTTGGGGGTTATGACCAGAGCGTACCGCGCCATCCTGAGAGCGGTTTGGTGACCTTCGGGCCCCTTAGTGGGACTTGGAGCGCTTATTGAAGGTGACGAGCAAGTGAGCGACGGTCCCGCCGATGATTCCCCAGAATGGCGCGCCCAGCTTGATGATATGAATATTGGAAACGGTGATCAAGAGAGTGACACCGGCTGCCTCGCGATAGTCAACATTCTTCATCGCTTCACCAATACTGCTAACGATTGCTGGAAGCAGTGCTAAACCAGCGAGTCCCGCCAACATCGCCTCAGGCAGAGCGGTGACCAACGTTAAGAAAGTCGTGCCGAGAATACCGACGACCGTATAGAGAATTCCGCAAACAACACCCGCGGTATAACGCTTGGTCTTGTCGAGATGCGCGTGCTCCCCCGTGCCAACTGCTGCGGTAATCGCTGCGCTATTCACGCCGCTGCTCAACGCTCCAGCACCTGCGAATGAAAAGAGTCCACCAATCACCAGCGACATGTTTGTCGGCGCTTGGTAACCCGCATTGGTTATTACGGCCAAACCCGTCGCGTATTGACTGGTGAGCGTGACCAAAATGAGTGGTAGCGCAAGTGTGATTGCAGCGCTAAGAGAGAAATGCGGATTGATCCAGACAAAGTGCGCCAAGCCAATCGAGCCCTTCGGCATATGGGCTTTGTGGATAGCGATTGCGATGGCTAGACCAACGACCAAGCTGAGAATCATTGGTGCGCGCCATGACAGTCGGCGCGCGAGGAAATAGGCAATCAACATGCCAATGATCAGCGCTGGATTCTGTGGCAAAGCCACGAACATCTCCACGCCAAAAGTGAAGAGGACTCCAGCCAACATCGCCATGATCACTTCGCGCGGAATCAAACGCAACAACTTATCCATCGCACCAGTCGCGCCAATGAGGATGATTCCCACCGATGCAATGAAATACGCCCCCACACAATCCTTAAGGCTGTGACTGGTAAATCCTGAAACAAGCAAGGCAATCGATGGTGTGGACCATGCGGCGATAAAGGGAATTCGCAATCTCAGCGAGAGATAGAGACCCATCACTCCGCTACCGATAAACATCGTGGCAAACCACGATGCGGTCTGGGCTGTGGTCAGGTGACCAATCTTGGCAGTCTGCAGAATCAGCGCCGCTGGTCCCGTGCACGAAATCATGACAATTAGTAAGCCGGCGACCACCGCGGAGATGGAAAGGTCTTTGGGAAAACTCTTCAGGTTGTGCACAATCGCCTTAAGCGGCGCCATGGATTTCGTACCTGTGTACAACTCCGTCATGCAATAACTATAACTTCAGGTAGGCGGTGGTAAACCGTGGGCGCTCGTTCAAATCCTTATGAGTTCGGACTCTCTCAAACTGCTCGGCCAGTGCCTCGTGCATCGCCTTCTCTTGATGCTCACCATGCTCCATCGCCAGAAAACCGCCGGGCTTGAGCAACCGCGCAGCGGCTGCAATAAATGCCCGCGGAATCACCATGCCAGTGAGATCTCCCCCAAAGAGCGCTTCTGCGGGTTCCCGCGTTACCTCTATCGGCAAAACTGCATCAGTCGGCACATATGGCGGATTAGCGA
>CAJAEK010000170.1 GCA_903938735.1 uncultured Actinomycetes bacterium
GTCCTGCCCGCAGTTGAACATGATCACCATGTCTATGCCTATGACCGCACTGCGCATGGCCATACTGGTATTCGCAAAGGCTTTTATCACTTCGATTTTCAGACCGACGAAGCAATCGCCTTTCTTGAGGATGTCGTCAAAGGTCCAGCACACCTGATTGGTTGGAGCGATGGCGGAATCATTTCGTTGATGGTTGCCATCAAGCGGCCAGATTTAGTGAAATCCATCGTGGCAATCGGAACGAACTACAACTACGACTGCGGGCTCAGTATCGAAGAAGGCCCCATTGAGATTTCGGACGAAGACAAGGCGTGGTTTGATGCGAACTCGCCGGATGGTTCTGCTCGGCTCAAGGAAGTTATTCAGAAGGCTTTCGATGTCTGGAAAACAGAACCGAATATGACGGTCGAACAACTGGCGACAATCACCTGCCCAGTATTAGTTTTGACCGGCGATGACGAACCCTTTAGCAATCACCACACCATTGATCTATATGAGGCGCTTCCCAACGGCCGATTGGCAATAGTTCCTGGTACTTCACACCACGTCATTCGTGAACGTAGTGACTTGGCATGCATCATGATCGAAGATTTCTACCAGCGCCCCGAATATCCGATGACGAAGTCACCACGACTTCGGGCGGCGCGCACAGCCGAACCTCAAACCAATTTCCCGTCTGAGTAAATTAAATAAGCAGCAGTTCGCGGCCCTTTTCTACGGCAGCTTCGCGAGAATCCACGCCTAATTTACGGTAGACGTTCTTCAAGTGAGTTTTGATGGTGTTATTCGAAATATGAAGCGATGCGGCAATTTGATTAATGGGTAGCCCTGTGGAGAGTCGACGCAAAATATCGAGTTCCCGCTTCGTTAACGGTTGATCCAGTCCAGCACTATTTGCTCCGGTGCGCTTCAAATTTTCACGAACTGCAGCAGCAAGATTTTCCACGTAAACGTTTGGGTGTGTATTGGCAAAAGTAAGCAGCAGATTTTGGAATTCTGCAGTCTGCGTCAAGAAAATGAAGCGGTGACCCTCGCCCATCGCAAGGTGTATTGCATCATGAATATGTTCTTGGGCTTCGTTAGGACGATTGAGCTTGAGCGTAGCTGCGACAATTGCAGTGTTGAGCTCTTCTCGCAAATTATTACGCGGCAGCGTTGCAATGATTGCGTCCGCTTGGGACGGGTTTCTCATTCCAGCCACACCAGCTACAACCGCGCCAATTGTTGGGGTCTTGGGCATTCGGAAGAGCAGTTCTTCGATGCGTTCCGTGTCCCGGAGCAAAATCCGAATAAAAAGTTCATTCTCATCAACAACCCGGTGAATGTCCTGGCCCAATGTGGCATTAGCAAGATCGGCTCGACATTCACGAAGCGTCTTTAAGCTATCGCTAAAGTTTCCGGCCGATGCTTCAATCAACGCTGCCTTAGATTTCAAGGCGCCAACCCAAGGATTCATTTCATATTTTTGAGCAGACTCAATCAGTGCCCGAGCGGAATCGAGCGCTTCTTCCGTTCTCATGTATTCGCGATTTACTTCCGCTAAAACATAATGTGCGTCGTAGGGAGCGGCGATTCCTGCGTATCCGTGCTTCTTTGATTCATCAATTACGTACCGTGCTAAATCGCGAGCTTCCTTTAAGTGTCCAAGCACCAATGCCGTCATCGCTTGGATTGCGGGCAACCCAAGGCGTGGTAATCCATCGTTGATATAGGGCAACTTTTCCGCGATGGCGCAGATTTTCTTTAGTGATTCCGCATCTTCCATGAGGAAAGCGGCAGCGGCTCCAAATCGAAGACCTGTCAGGGCTTTTGGAGCCATGTATTCCTGGGGCAGATAGTTCAATGATGCTAACTGGAGTGAAATTTCGATGACACGAGAAAGGTTTCCGTAACCAAACTCAAGCCGACTTTCCATGACTGCAAGTTCGCCACTGATAGAGCCTTCTAGCTGACTCCCAGGCGCGAGATTTACTAACTCTTGATATTTAATTTTGAAGGTAGCCAACGAATCCGAGACCATAGATGCGTATGCATTCACGAACACTTCACCGAGTTCGCCCAGACCTTGAGCTTCCGCGATGTTCTTACTCCATCGGCGAATGACTGAACCCTCACCGGTGTAAATCATCCGGCGAGCATTTCGGTAAATAACCGATTGTGCTTGCTCTTGATCACCAATAGCCACGAGCAATTCGATGGCATCCAGCGGCCGATCAATCTCAATCAACGCGTCGGCGGTTCGCTGAGCAACCTCACGGTAAAGCTCGGGCTTTCCTTCAAGAATTGTCAGCAGAGCTTGCTTAATCATTGGGTTTATTTCGTAATAGTTTGAATCTTTTCCAATTTCGGTTACGAAAACTCCGTCGATAGCCATTCGGCGCAGTGTTTGTTGAGCAAGGGGTTCAGTGCTCATCGCTTCTACTATTTCGGTATCGAGAAATGGGAGTAAGGCCATGGAGACTAGGAAGTTATGATCGATTTCCGGCAAAGCGGCCAACGCAGCGTTAGTAAGAAGATTGACATCAAGGTTTCGAAAGTTTCCGATGCCCTCTGCTTCAAAATTTTGCAATTTGTCGAAGTTCTTCAATAACATCTTGACGCCAGCAGGCCATCCCTGAGCGCGATCAAGAACCTGTCGAACCTTCTCCTCACTCGCATCGATTTTATAGAAGCCAGCGATTGTCGAAATCTCTGCTGGGCTTAATTTCAATTGGTCCGCAGTGATAATCGAAAGCACATCGAGCGCTGCCGCCCGTGAATAATCAACACTTGGGGTGGTATTTCGAATGGTAATAGTGCGCATATTGAATGGTGTTGAATTAGTAAAAAGTTGATTGCCCTCGAGATGTGCAGCTGAAAAATTGTGGGCGTTATCGACGATAAGAGTGACTTGGCCGGGTACCCGCGCAATTTCATTTGCGAAATCCACAACTCGCTTGTTCTGATCAAAATCGCCACTACGCATCTCTTCCGCCCATGGCGCGAACTTCGGATAAATGCGACGGAAGGCTTCAATCATATGGAGCAATGTGTCGTGCGGGGTATCGCTCTTAGCTGCTGTGAACCAAACAATCTCATCCGTGCGATGCGATGCCCATTCAGCCACGGCGGTGGTTTTGCCATACCCGCTAGGAGAGATCACGAAGATTGCGTGCGGGGCTGGACGATCGAAAATTTCGGTCAGATGAGGGCGGGGCACGGTCGAGGGTGATACTTCAGGCGGCACGGTCCGGCTCAGCACAACGCCGGGTAGCGGTTCGTAGATGCGGGCGGGTGCTTTCTTGGCCATTGTTGAGGCCTCCTCACCCCTGATGGAATTTTGACATGGGGTGAGGGCGAGAACAACGGAAAGCAGCTAGCTAGGGGTGATTTCACCTGTGGGCATCACCCGCGAGTTTTTCTTACAGGCGAGAGCTACTCGAGCACCATCCACGCGGTTGTGGCCTTCGGCAACTTGTTGCCCGACTTGATTGGACCGCTGCTCATCAGCACGCGTCCCTTGGGCAATGCGAAATCAACGCCACGGAAGTTAGTGAACGAAGCCCAGCCATTGAGACGCTTGAAGGCAACTACTTCAAGATTCGATGTGCGAATCCACTCCAAGTCCTCGGTGGTCTGCCACTTCTGACGAAGCGCCAATGCTGAGCGATACATCGTCAAGGTCGAATTGTTATCCGCTGATTGCATCTCTACTGAAAGCTCAGCAAACCATGATGGCTGTGGCAAATGCGATCCGCCTGAACCAAAACCAAAAGATTTGCCAGAGCGGGTCCATGGCAATGGCACGCGACATCCATCGCGACCCTTTTCTGTGTGAACGACCGCAACACCTTTGATCGTCTTGCCTTCGCGCTTCATGAAAACTGGCTGGATTTTCTTTACGACGTTGCGGAACCAAATCGGATCCTGCAAATCTTCGTGCTTCAAATCGGCGACTTCGCGCAATCCCAGTTCTTCGCCTTGGTAAATATATGTGCAGCCCGGCAATGCCAACAGCATCATGACCGCCGCGCGGGCACGTTGTAAGCCAAGTTCAACGTTTAACTTCTTTGAGGTGCCATCCGAAAGCAACCATTCATTGAGATTAGTGCCATCAGGCAATCCGTATTTCGTTGCAGTCCGAACTCGATCGTGGTTGTTCAGTACCCAGGTCGATGAAGAACCAGCTTCTTTGGCGTACTTAATGTTGGTATCAATCGTCTTCTTGAATGCCGCTGCCTTGAAATCAAGGTCAAGCATGTCGAAGTTGAAAGCCTGGCCTAGTTCTTCGGGGCGGGCATAGAGCACCCGGCGAGGCGCTGCTACATATGCCTCAGCTACCGCGACTCGTGGTGGGTTGTATTCATTAAATACCGTGCGCCACTCGCGGAAGATCTCATGTGTTTCGTTTCGGTCAAAGAGGATATCGGTGCCTTTATTGCCAACCTTGAAGGTATCAATCTTTGGATATGAGGCGTTAATACGGGACATATCTTTCTTCATCGCATGTGCGACATCGATTCGGAATCCATCGACGCCACGGTCCGACCAGAATCGAAGCGTCTTCATGAAATCGAGTTGAACTTCCCGGTTATCCCAATTGAAATCTGGTTGTTCTGGCGCAAAGAGATGCAGGTACCACTGCCCTGGTGTGCCATCCGGATTTGTGGTGCGTGTCCATGCTGATGGCGCAAAGTACGAGACCCAGTCGTTGGGTGGCAGTTCGCCATTCTTGCCCTTGCCATCGCGGAAGATATAACGGTAACGTGCAGGTGATCCAGGCGCAGATTTCAGTGCCTCTTGGAACCACTCGTGCTGATTCGATGAATGGTTGGGGACAATATCCACAAAGACTTTAACGCCCACTCTGTGAAGCGCTTTGAGCATTCGATCAAAATCTTTTAGTGTGCCAAGACGTGGATCGACATTGCGGTAATCCGCTACGTCATACCCGCCATCGGCAAGCGGAGATGGATAGAACGGGCTGAGCCAGACCGCATCGAGATTTAGTGACTTGAGATATTCAGCCTGCGATGTGATGCCGTTGATATCGCCTAGGCCATCGCCATTGGAATCTTTAAATGAGCGCGGATAGATCTGATAAATCGCGGCTTGTCGCCACCAATTCGAATCGGTCATCCTGCGAGTTTAACGATGGCCTCCTGATATGCGCCAAGTCCAGGCACCACTTTGTTGCGAACTTTTCCGAGGTCATCCCACATTCGGAGTTGAACGCCGTCTCGCGCCCATGGTTGTGAGATGAATGTCTCTGACTGTGCTTGAGTGAACACTCCGCCTTGCATCTCCAGCGTCTTGCGACTTGCTTCAGAAAGTAGCGATAGGTATTCCGGGTCGGTGGCAACTAAATATTGTTTTGCTTCCACATGAAGGCGTACTGGCTCACTCACGGCAGCAGGAAAGCGATCGGCTACCCAGGCTGCACCTACCTCATCATGATGTGCGTCTACACCACTGTCATAATCATCAACTGAGCTCGGGATTAATAAGTGGCCGATATCGTGCAAGAGCGAGGCAACAACGAGCTCGTCACTTGCTCCCGCTTCGCGCGCCAGCGCAGCGCACTGAAGCATGTGCTCGACCAACTTCACATCTTCGCCGAGATATTCCTCGGAGACACCTGATGTAAAGAGTGCTTCAATCTCGCGGTAAACCTGGTTCACGCTCTGCCCTGCAAATGAATTATCCGGTTTCTATCCTCTGTCGTACCTGCACCGAGCTCTAAATCAAACTCACCACTGCGGCGTTGCCAGTGGTTAGCTGACAATATCCGAGAGAGTCCGGCGATGTTAACCGGATTAGAAAGGTCGGATGTCGCATCCGAAAGTTCAATCGGGCTTTGGTGATCAAAGACTGTCGTAACTATTGCAAGATCCGCGCCATTTCGAATAATCTCCACAAGACGCCCCTGTTGTGGCCAGTCGATATTCGATGCCGTTTGAATATGCCAAAAACCGTCGTGGCCTGCTTCGCCGACGTACTCAACTTTATGCTCATGGTTGTGGCCAGCTAGCCAAAGAATCACCCGAGGATGCTTGAGGAGTTCTGCAACCAGCTCTTCTTCACCCACCCGTCGATCTGCGCCTTCGTGAGCATAAAGATTAAAGAGGGTGGAAGCTGGGTGATGCGACAGCAATACAAAGTATTGAGGAGCTTCTTCTGAAAGGACTTTCTTTAACCACAAGAATTGCGATTCATCGATGGAACCTTGCCACCCGCCATTGATATTGACGGTATCAAGCGAGACCAATCGAATATCGCCAATATCGGTGTACCAGTATTTTGTGCCGCGTAAAACGTTCTCTTGTGTCAATCCATGGCCATGGCCGCATGATTGATGAATCTGTGCCCAATCCGACGGCTTATTAAATCGACGTCGTGGGTCTGCCGTGGTGCGGCGGAACTCGCCGCCTTCAGCACGGGGGTAGCTCGTTGGTCCGACTTGTGTGAAGTTGCCAAACATCGCGCCTAAATCTGTGTCGGGAGCTAAACCAATCAGTCGTTGATCTCCAGTAGCAAAAGCTTCGAGCACTTCATCAGGTGGAACGGTGCCCTGCAGCAACGCATCGTGGTTTCCATGCGTTGCATACCAAGGATGGCGTATGCCCACAGCATCAAAGGGTTGGCGGATTGCCTTGGTTAATCCAGGTACTGCAGGGAATCCATACAAAGAGCGCGGATAATCGTCTTCACAATCCAACGGTGTGCCCTCAGGATTCCAATACGAGCGGTCATACGTTTCCTTTCGCTTCTGGGCAACGCCCTCCCACTCATCAGTACTACCGCTATCTGGATGCACCACACCGCCATCCATCAAGGTGAGATACCAATCGAGCTCATTTGCTTGTGCGTTATCCGTGACATCGCCAGTTACTACAACCGCGTCAATCTTTCGACCCGTTGCCGGACCATGCTCAATTCGATTGATGGTGCGAATCATTGATTCAAGTGTCTGGGTAGTGAGAATCTCTTGCGCACGATAGGCGCCCACAAGCTTGATGAGTTCAGACATCGGATGGTGCGGATCTGCGAAGCGGTCCATCAATTCAACTCGGGCAGGCGACTGCGCATCACAAATATGCAAGTCAGAAATGTGAATTAACGACAGAAGGGATTCACCAGTTGGAAGGGTTGTATCAATCGCTTCGCCAGCCGCAAACTCTAGATTGCGCCAGCCCTTCTCATTCGCGGCTCCTCGGACAATCTTTTGCTTTTGAGTATCGAGCTCAGACACTTTCTACCATCACAGCTTCAGCGGCAATGTGAAGTTTCACAGAATCTCCGGTATCCAACTTCTTCGCTTCCTTACTGCTCATTTCGGCATAGATGAGCTCGTCCATGCCCACATCGATGCCGACGCGGGTCATAGGACCCAAGAAGGATTTAGTAATCACCGTGGATGCCAAAGATGATGAGCTCTTTTCCACCGAAATATTCTCAGGCCGCACCAATGCGCGGACTTCTTCGCCCTTCTTGACGCTCTCGGAATGCTCCGAGATTTCCAGGATCTGATTGAGAACCATAACTTCACCCTTTGATTCAACCAGAGCAGGTATACGATTTGTGAGCCCCACAAAGCCAGCGACGAATGTTGATTTCGGCTTGTTGTAAAGATTTCCAGGGATATCTATTTGTTCCAGGTTGCCATGATTCATGACACCCACACGATCTGAAATCGCCATCGCTTCTTCTTGATCGTGGGTCACGAATAGCGTGGTGATTCCTAACCGAGTTTGCAGACGGCGAATCTCATCTCGCAAGGTTGTGCGCACTTGCGCATCTAACGCTGATAATGGTTCATCCAGTAATAGAACGCGCGGTTCAATCGCCAGTGCCCGAGCAAGCGCAACGCGTTGTTGCTGCCCACCAGATAATTGATTAGGACGACGATTAGCCTGAGTAGATAAGCCCACCATCTCTAGCAATTCATCAGCCCGCTTCTCACGCTTGGCAGAGTCAACGCCACGAACGCGAAGTCCGTACTGAACATTTTCAGAAGCTGTCATATTAGGAAAGAGTGAATATGCCTGGAAGACCATGCCGATGTTGCGCTGACTCGCATTCACGTTCTTCATAGACTTGCCATCAATCTCAACTTTGCCACTGTAGTCACGATCAATGCCAGCAAGAATGCGCAGTGCTGTGGTTTTGCCACAGCCCGAAGGACCAAGCAAAGTCACAAGCTCGCCTGGGTTTAACGTCAACGAGAAACTATTGAGGGCCTTCACCGTGCCGAAGCTGCGAGTCACGTGCTCGAACTCAACCGTGCTTCCGTGCATATCTTTAGCCATGTGCGAGTACTCCCTTACGGTTTCTCTTGAACTTAGGAATGAATGCCAGAATGAGAAGGATTAACCAAGCGCCCACAAGGGTTGCGACCGACAGCGCCACCGCTCCCAAAATATTCTCTTGTGAAACGTTGGTAACCCAGGTTGGGAAAGTGCGGAAGTGCAGGAGCGATGCCAGCGTGTATTCGCCCAATGTCAGCGCGATAGTAATGAAAAGCGCACCGGTCATCGCTGATGCAATCGCAGGAAGAATCACACGACGAAGCGTCGTGAACCAACTGGCCCCCAGTGATTGCGATGCCTCAACCAAGGTTTGTAAAGGAATCGACTGCAAACCAATATCGAGCGCGCGATAGACGTAAGGCATCGCAACGATCACATAGAAGAAGCAAAGCTCATATGAGGTCGATTGCAACCACTTGGGCATTGCGACTTGCGCTCCAATCGCTAGCGAAACGACCGGAATAACAATCGGAATCAGACAGAAGAACTCGACAACACGGCGCCATTTACGGCCACCTAGATGCAAATAGACCACCGTGGGGACCAACAAGACCATGACGAGTAGGACGGTCACGAAGGCGAGTCGGAGCGAGACCGCTAGGTTGTTGTAAAAGCCGCTCTGATGAATGATCCAGGTGTAGTTAATTAGCGAATGACCGACGCCGTTTAGGCCGCGGAAAGAGTATTCGCTAGCCGCAATCAGCGGCGAAAGAAAGAAAACAATCGCAAAAATAAACGAAATGATGGTCAGCGGTGAGTACTTTCTCATGAGCGACCCTTCGAGAACTTCAAGAGCCCGAGATAGGCAACAATCGCTAGTCCTGATACGAAGACCATGCCCATCGCAAGCGCATCACCCAGGTTCGCTTCGCTCGGGATGACGTTACCGTCAACCAGCGTGCCGATAACCAATGGCACCAACGGAAGATTGCCGATCGTCATCGCTCGCGCCGTTGCATAGGCCGAGAAAGCAGAAGCAAATAGGAGCAGTGTTGCGGAGAGAAAGGCCGGGAAGAGTATCGGGGCGGTAACAAACCGGAAGAACTGGAAGGCGCTTGCGCCTAGCGAATCGCTTGCCTCGGCCCATTCTTTCCTCATGTTTTCGATTGCAGGCGAGAAGATAATCACCATCAACGGAATTTGGAAGAAGCAATAGACCAACAGGATGCCCCAGAAGTTTCCGAGGTCGAAAGAACCAGCATAGATATCCCAGTGAAAGAAGAGCAGAATTTTGGTAACGAGGCCATCTTGGCCAAATGCTGCAACAAACATAAACGCTAGGGGCACACCACCGGTATTTGCCAAAACTCCGGCGGCACTGTTGGTAAATGACTTTACCGAGCCGGAAGTCTTTGAGATTGCAAAGGCGAGAATTGCACCCAGAAATCCAGCGAGTAGTGCAGAAAATAATGACAACTTGAATGATGAGACGAACGCATCACGGTAATTACCGGTGAAGAGCAGCTTATAAACTTTCAGGCTTATGTGATGGTGGTTATCAGTGATAGAAGCTTTTGCAATGGAAAAGATTGGCCAGAAGAGAAAATAGCCAGCGAATAGAAGAAAAGGGACGATGCCCCAAAAAGATGTAGTACGGATTCGATGCGTGAAAGCGGTCAAGCCGCTGTTGTGATTGCTCACAGCAGCGGCTGTCCCGGTGTTGCTCATCATGAGTTAGGAGTTCCCTCAAACTGCCTAACTTAGATCTTTGGCCAGCCGGTCTTAAGAACAGCGACCGCCTTAGTCTGTTGATCGATTGTTGGAGTGATAACTGGAAGAACCTTCTTCGCAGGCTGGATGACGTTAGGAGCAGCTACCAAGAGCTTCTTCGTTGTCATGACTGGTCCGAGGATTGGAGCAGCTCCGCCAAGACGGAAGATGTTCTGTCCACCCATGAGCTCGTTAAAGATTGAGCTTCCGGTAACAGTGCCCTGCTTGATGTTGTAAGGCTCTTGTCCATCCAGACCGCTTGCAAGCAAGCCCTTCTTCTCAGACATCATGAACTCTTCCCACAAGCGTGCTGCTGCTGGGTGTGGCGCCTTTGCGTTAATACCGAAGATGTAAGGAGTTCCGGTAACAGCTGCGTCAGAAGGAACGATGTACTTCAAGGTTACGCCAGCCTTTGCTGCCTGAGCAGCTGCACCTGGAGCGTTGAAAGACCAGTCGGTCCATGCCTTGGTTGAACCTGATACAACAGAAGCAGCGGTTGCTGGAGCTGATGAGAGGTTGCCTGACTTCTTCAAATTGTGGAAGTAGTCGATACCAGGTTGTACGTTGTCGAGTGATCCGCCGTTAGCAACTGATGCTGCCAAAACAGTCATCAAAGCTTCTTGAGCTCCGGTTGGATCTCCTGCGATGCCAACAGAGTGCTTGAATGCTGGGTCAAGAAGGTCCTTGAATGAGGTAGGGGCGACCTTGTCCTTTGCGTTGTAGCCAATAACGATCTGACCAGAGTAGTTACCTACCCAGTTTCCTGCTGGATCCTTCCAAGCAGTTGGAATGTCATTGAATGTCTGAACCTTGTAGTTAGCAAAAAGTCCAGCAGCATCTGCGAGGTGTGATGCGCCGATATCTACGACATCTGGCTGTGCATCAGCGGGAGCTGTTTTGATTGAGTTAATTTCATAAGCCGATGAACCGTTTGGGTTGTCATCGTTGATGTGAATTCCAAATGCAGCTTGGAACGAGTCAATCGCATCGCCGTAATCTGCCCAGTTGCGCAAAACGGTGGTGATGTTGAGTGTGCCTTCTGCCTGTGCAGCCTTTACGAGGCCATCAAGACCACCGAAATCTGCGATAGATGTTGCGGTTGAAGCGTCAACAGCATGTGCTGAAGATGTTGCTACTACAGGAACTACTGCAACAGCCATTGCTGCAGCGATTCCAACGAGATGCTTGCGCATATGTGCCTCCTTGAGAGTGGTGATTGAATCAAACTCTCGAAAGGTGGACAGTGAGGATGTTGTGAATATCTAAGTGGTTATAAATAAGTTAACAGTTGGGTGACTTCGGTGAGCACGTGAGTAGCACCAGCATCGAAAAGAGCCTCCGGTGAATGCGTTCCGGAATCAATTCCCATGATCATTGGTGCACCAGCAGCAACTCCGCTTTGCATATCGCTAATAGTGTCTCCGAGAACAACAAGATTTTTCACCGAGTAGTTGCCGTTCGTTAACAAGTTATACATTTCTAAGCTACGTAGAATCATGTCTGGTGCAGGTCGACCAGCCCCAACTTCGGATGCCGCGACCGAAACGTCAATTAACTCGCGCCACCCCAACGAGTCGATGATGGGATCCAAAATATCGCGCGGGAAGCCAGTAGTGATCGCGATTCCGATACCTTGCGCGCGAAGTTCGTGAAACATCTCAGATACGCCTTCGAATTCCTCGAGCACGCCTTGCCGGGTCAGATCTTGATATGCCTGAACGAAGTGCTCGTGCGCGAGCTCCGCTTTCTCAAGATCTTGGTCAAAGAGATGGAGAAAAACATCGATCTTTCGCTGTCCCATCGTCGCCCGCACGTAATAAATCATTGAAGACATCTGAGCTGTTCCCCGCTCAACGCCCATGGCGACGGCGGCAGTCACAAAAGCCTCGACAACCAAGCCATCATCTTTTGCGGTTGTTCCCGCAACATCAAATACCGCGAGCTCTATAGCTTCCACGCTTTAATCGTCTCCTCTGCGATAGCTGCTGAAAGCGTGTTGCCGCGCCCACCGCCACCGGTCACGATGACGACGCCAGGCTCGATTTCCTTTCGGAAATAAATATCTGAACTAGTGGACTGGCTATACACACCATCCCACCGGCGAGCAATAGCAGGTGATGCCGAGCCAAATATGTTGCTGATGACTTTTTGCAGGTGAATATAGGGTGCTTCATCGAGCTCGTGCGTAAACGGTTCGGCATATTCGTGGGTATCGCCAATAGTCATCGAACCATCCAACCGTTGAACCAAGAGCAACTGCATCTTGTACTTGGCGGCGACTTCTGGCTGAGCTGGCAGTCGATCGAGCGAGAGATCCTTGAAGGCTGGGTAGTAGCGAAGCGAATCACCGTCAGCAATAGAGTGACCAACCGAATACGGTGGAACCGCTGTCGCGGCCATTTGTAGTCGCACCTTGCGAACCGGGGCGTCATCCATAAATTCTGAGATGAATCCAGCATGCGCTGCACCTGCGCAAATCACCAAATAATCGCCATGAATTTGAGTTCCGAGATGGTCGACTACATAGTGCCCTGAGTCAGAGTGACCCATTTCTACAACTTCAAAATTGTTGATCCATTCGTAATGTGGATTCTGGAGCAAGTAATGACGTAATCCGCCAAAGAGCAGATTGGGTTCAACCGCAGCATCTTGGGTGCATCGCAACGATCCCAGGTACTGACCTTGCAGCGCTCCTTCTAGTTTTATCGTCTCGTTTCGGTTGAGAAGTTCGAATCCTCGCGCTTGGGCATCGGGCATGGCCGCTGCCTCTTGCAAGACTTGCCACTCCGCGTCATTTGCCGCGATCGTCAACGAGCCATTAGCTCTAAATCCAACCGTTCCTGTTGTTGTGCCGACTTCTTCCCAGAGCTCACGAGATCGAAGCGCGAGCGCCAATTCATCACCGACTTGGCGACCTGAGACCCAAATCAAGCCAAAGTTTCGGACCGATGCGGATTGAGCTTGCTGGTCTCGCTCTATTTGAACGACTTCGTGACCAGCCTTAAGTGCAAAATAGGCATGCATCGTTCCGATAATGCCGCCACCGACAACCACGATTCGAGCCATAGCTGGATTACATCATTAACTCACGGCTGAAGATTTGGACTGGGGTAATGCCGGTATGGCGAGAGAGTGAATTCTTGGGTGGAGCCCCCCGTCAGGATTGAACTGACGACCTTCCGCTTACAAGGCGGATGCTCTACCACTGAGCTAGGGAGGCGTTCGGTGAAGAGCCAATTATGGCACGAGTTTTCCGTGTAAATTCCAGCCATGCGCCTCGGGGTCTTGGATGTAGGTTCGAATACCGTCCACCTGCAGGTCGTGGATACCCACCCTGGAGCTCGCCCTAACCCCACCTTTAACTTTAAGGAAGAGCTGCGTCTTACCGAATACCTAGACTCGAACAATCACATAAGCCCCGACGGTGTCGACGCCCTACGCAAATGTATTCAGCACGCAGTGGAGCAATCCAAGACGGCCGGCGTGCAGGAACTCATGCCCTTTGCCACATCGGCTTTGCGCGAAGCAGATAACGGTCCGGCGATTATTGAAAGCATAAATAAAGATTTCGAAATCGATCTACAAGTTCTCTCTGGTGAAGATGAAGCAAAGCTCACTTTCTTGGCAGCACGTCGCTGGTTCGGTTGGTCCAGTGGCCGACTACTTGTCATCGATATCGGTGGCGGCTCGCTAGAAATTGCCGCCGGCGTCGATGAAGCACCCGAGGTCGCGGTCTCGCTGCCACTCGGCGCCGCACGTCTGACAAAGAATCATTTAGTCGGCGATCCCTATACCGAGAAATCGATTCGTGGATTGCGTGATCATATTGAGAACCAGCTCGAATCAATTCTTCCTGCGCTAGTTCATCATCAAGATTCTGACCGCGCGATTGCAACTAGTAAGACGTTACGAACACTGGCCCGACTGTGTGGAGACTGGTTTGATGGCAATGGCAAAGTCATCAAAGCCGATGCCATTCGCAAGATTTCTACCAAACTTGCAAACATGGATTTAGATGAGCGCACCCGCCTGCCCGGCGTCTCGGCAAACCGAGCTCGACAAATCGTTGCTGGTGCATTTGTTACCGAAAGCGTTATGCGCAACCTGGATTTGGATACCCTAGAAATTTGCCCATGGGCACTACGCGAAGGCGTAGTGCTTAAGTGGATGGACTGGATGGAAACGTAATAATCTGCAGTTTTAAAAAGTGCTCAGACTGCGGGCGCAGAAATTGAATCAATCTGCACAATCTTTTTCTTCTTCATAAATACAACCCAGGCATCACCCGGCTGAAGCTTCGATACCTCTGGCTTGGGTCCATCAAAATCGCTCTTCTTCAGAAGCTTCTCCAGCATGCGAGGCAAGACCGGGTTATGGCTGCAGAGCAAGGTGGGGATGCCTGACTTGCCTACCTCAGTCGCGACATCGCGAACGTAATCCAACGCCCGCTCCTTATCCTTTTTAAAGGTGTATTCACTGATCTCTTTGGTGATGATGGGTTCAATCTCCAACGCACGGGACATCGCCAAGACGGTGTCATAACACCGCACCGCATCAGACGTGTGAATCGATTTCAATCCAAAAGCCTGATATATCGAGAGCATCCGCTTTGATTGTTGTTGCCCCAGCTGATCTAACGGCCGGTCTTCGTCTTCGCCTTGCCATTCTTCGCGGGCTAACGCTTTTGCATGGCGCAACATAATCAACGGGGTGGCATCGTAAGGAGTCGTCATGAACTTCGCCAAGATTTCTTTATCGCTATCGCGCGTTACTGAATCCATAGCTTGCTCAAGCGTCCACCACTGCAATTGATCGACTTCTTCATTAGCAAAAAACTGAGTCTGACGGTCGGATGCTTTAGCGGCCCAATAACTGACCCGCTTCATCCCTTCGGCAACCAAATATTCAGTATCGCCGATGTAAGGGCCAATAAAGAATTCCAAACCGGTCTCTTCTTCGCCTTCACGATATGCGCAGGCGACGAGCGACTCGTGGTTTTCTAGCTTGCCTTTGGGCAAGGACCAATCGCCATAGCGCGGCCGATGAACAACCGCGATTTCGAGTGAATCAGATTCGCCTTTACGCCAAATAACTACGCCGGCTGCAATGACGGTTGAGTTCATTCGCGCGCTCGATACCAGTCGACCACTTGGGCGTGGAAAACGGGCAACTTGTTACCGGCGTCATCCGTACCGATAAATTTCCAGGTTCCGTCTGCCTGCATATGCCAGCACGCGGTGGTAGGCGACAAATAGCTATCGAGCGCGCGGAGCAACATTCGCTTGTGATCTGTTTGAGTAATACGAACCATCGATTCCACCCGACGGTCGAGATTGCGGTGCATCAGGTCAGCACTACCAATCCACAACTCATCGGAACCGCCGTTAACGAAGTGGAAGATACGAGAGTGCTCAAGGAAGCGGCCAAGGACCGAGCGCACCGAAATATTCTCGGATAGGCCTGGTACGCCTGCGCGAATCGCGCAGATGCCGCGAACAACTAATTCGACCTTTACTCCATGTTGGGATGCACGATAAAGCGCCTCCACGAATTCTTCATCCAAGATTGAATTAAGCTTGATACGAATTCCAGAAGGCTTGCCCGCTTTGTGGTTCTCGACTTCGCGCTCTATCCGTTCCAATAGTCCCGGGCGGATTGTGCGCGGCGCAACCAACATACGTGTGAACGAAGTCTGTGGCGCAAAACCAGATAGCTGATTAAAGAGTTTGTTAACGTCATCACCGAGCTCTGGATCTGCGCTCAGCAATCCAAAATCCTCATACAGGCGTGCGGTCTTCGGGTTGTAGTTACCCGTGCCGATGTGAACATAGCGGCGAATACCAGTCGGTTCTTCGCGGACCACGAGCGAGAGCTTGGCGTGGGTTTTAAACCCAACCAATCCGTAGACCACGTGCACGCCAGCGTCTTCCAGTTTGCGGGCCCAGCGCACGTTCGCTTGCTCATCAAATCGAGCACGAATCTCAATAACTGCAAGCACTTGCTTGCCGGCTTCGGCCGCTTCAATTAGTGCGCCCACAATCGGAGAATCACCGGATGTGCGATACAAAGTCTGCTTGATAGCAAGAACGCTCGGATCAATCGCTGCATCCTCAAGGAATCGAACTACAGATGAGGTGAATGATTCATAAGGGTGGTGCAGCAGAATTTCATGGCGGCGAATCGCATCAAACATCGACTCAGGTGAATCTAAATCAACATCGCGCAGATCTTTCGCTACTTGGTTGCGGAATGCTGGGAACTTCAGCGCCGGAAGATCAATATCCGCGATTCGATTGAGACCTGTTAAGTCCAGCGGCTCTTGGTAGCGGCTGACATCTTCTTCCTTAACGCCTAGCTCTTCCATCAAGGTCTCGAGTAGCTCGCCTTGGATATCACGGTCGACTTCGAGTCGGACAGGTGGGCCAAACTTGCGGCGCAAGAGTTCCTGCTCCATCGACGCCAACAAATCCTCTGACTCTTCTTCTTCGAGCTCCAGGTCGGCGTTACGAGTCAATCGGAAGGTGAAGTAATCCTCGAGCTGCATGCCCGGGAATAAATGCGCCAAGTTGGTGATGATTACTTGCTCCAGTGGAATGAAACGTCGCGCATCACCCTTTGCAGTGTCGATAAAACGCGGCAGATTGGATGGCACTTTAACGCGCGCAAAGAGCTCTTCATCCGAATCTGGCTTCTTGACCACAACTGCAAGGTTTAACGAGAGGCCAGAGATATATGGAAACGGGTGAGATGGATCTACCGCAAGCGGTGTCAGAACTGGAAAGATTTTTTCCTGGAAGATGGCATCCACGTATGCCTTTTCATCCGGCGTAAGCTCATCGATCCGAACAATGTGAATGCCGGCATCATGAAGAGCCGGGTTAACCACGTTGTGAAAACAATGTGTCTGTCGTTGGATCAACTCTTGCGTCTTTAATGAAAGCGCGGTCATCAATTGCGACGGCGTGTAGCCAGCGGTATTTGGCTTGGTGACGCCGCTTTCTAGTTTGCGCTTGAGAGTCGCAACTCGAATCATGAAGAAGTCGTCGAGATTTGACGAGAAGATTGCTAGGAACCGGCAGCGCTCCAAAAGTGGCGTATCGGGATTTTCAGCAAGCTCGAGCACACGCTCGTTAAAGGCGAGCCACGAAAGCTCGCGATCGACCAGCGTTGCGCGCGGGTCTTTGCTCAGAATCGGGAATTGCTGGGAAGGCATGCCTCATATTCTCCTAGCTTGGTGAACAAAAGGTGAAAACCAAACGAACCAAGACCACCCTTTATCTCACCCCACCGCCCTTCACAGCGCTAGGGCAGGCGGAATACCCTAGGACTCCCTTCAGTTACGCCGTTGATAGCGAGTTCACAGATGAAAAATCCATTTGGGCATGACCTCGCTATCGACATAGGTACGGCCAACACCGTTATCTATCGTGCGTTTCAAGGTGTGGTTTTAAATGAACCCAGCGTTATCTGCATTAACAAAGATAATGGTCAGGTAGTTTCCGTTGGAACCGATGCCCGCAGCATGGTGGGCCGTACCCCTGACAACATCGTTTCCATCCGTCCACTGAAGGATGGTGTAGTCGCCGATTTTGAAAATGCACAACGCATGCTTCGTACTTTTATGGAGAAGGCTGGAAGTCGTCGGATTTTCTCTAAACCCATCGTTGTTATTGCTGTTCCACCAGTGGTCACATCAGTAGAGCATCGTGCTATCA
>CAJAEK010000171.1 GCA_903938735.1 uncultured Actinomycetes bacterium
CAAATCCTCGGAATCTATGGCCCCTTCCACATTCCGCTCGAGGAATTCCTCTTCTTTCTGATCGTCCCCATCGCTGCCATCATGTCGCTCGAAGCAGTCCGCCGCGTGAAGAAGCACTGGGTGGTGGGGGACGAATGAGCTACACACAAATAGCGATTGATGCGGTCATTCTCGCGATACTTCTAGACATTTTCGCGCTGCGCACAAAATTACTCACCCGTAAAGTCTCTTGGACTTCGTACGCAATCATTCTCGGATTTCAATTGCTCACTAATTGGTGGCTTACCTCACGAAATATCGTCATGTATAACTCGCATGAGATCATCGGCAAACGCCTCGCATCTGCTCCAATAGAAGACTTACTTTTTGGCTTTTCGCTGATTCTTTCCGTGCAATCTCTCTGGGTCTATTTCGGCCGCAAAGAACGGCCTTAACCAACAATCTTCGGTATTCTTCAGGCATGACTTCACTCGCAGCTAATTCAGTACATCTCACCTCTGCACTCGACAGCATCCGTCTGGGACTTCATGTCCTTGGCGCTTCCATCTGGGTGGGTGGCCAGTTCACTCTCGCAGCCCTCGTCCCTGTCTTGCGCAAGCAAAACCCTGAGCTGCCAAAGGTGATCGCCCGCGCCTTCAACAAAATTGGTTGGACCGCTTTCGCACTCTTGTTGATTACCGGTTCCTGGAACATGTTTGAGATTCCTAAGACCGGCGTTCCTTCGAACTATCACGCGGTGCTTGGCGCAAAGATGACCGTTGTACTTCTTTCCGGCGTCGCGGCATACGTGCACACTCGTTCGAACTCACGTAAATCAATCGCCATCTGGGGATCGCTGAGCGGACTCTTTGCTTTGTCTGCCATGTATCTCGGCGTCTTGCTCGCTGGCTAATCTTTATTACCCATATGTTTAAAAGCGCCTTTTCGCGAGTTGTAAAACTCTTCACGGATCGGCGCATCTGGGTTCGCCAGGTAGCAATCACTGGCATTTCTGCATCAACGGCTTGGGTCGTCGGAGATTTAGCCTATAAAAATGGCGGGCTGGTCGCCGCAATTGTTTCGAGCCTCTCGATTCGAATGTCGCTCTACAAATCGGTCCGCGAGGGTTTCGGGCAAATTGTGGGCACCGCAATCGGCGCGGGTGTGGCTCTGCTCTCGGTCTGGATCTTTCACTTCGGTTTCATCGCTGTCGGAGTTACGGTTGTTCTCTGCTTAGTGGTTGCGCGCGCCCTGCATCTCGGTGAAGTTGCCTCGGTCAACGTGCCCGTGACGGCACTTATTGTTATTGGCCCGGGACTCAGCGAATCAACGGCGTATCACCGTTTGATATCAACACTGATTGGCGCAGGCATCGCAATCGTCTTCTCCTTTTATATGCATCCAAAAACGCCGGCTGGTCGCACCATCGATTTGGTTGCATCGCTGGCAAATCGCTCTGCCAAGCTGTTGGGACAAATGTCTGAAGGCGTCGCTGCTGGCTTTACCGAAGATGATGCCGGCAAGTGGCTTGCAAAAGCGCGCCTCTTGGTCGAAGAAATTCCGTCGGTGCGCGCACAAGCTTTGGAAGCTCGTCGGTACGCACGTTGGTTCCCAACCGCGGAAGC
>CAJAEK010000172.1 GCA_903938735.1 uncultured Actinomycetes bacterium
AATCAAGAAACGCGAAGAGCAGGAGTCTCGATGACCGAACTGGAAAAAGAACAAGCCGAATCATTGTGGGCCGAGCACTACCCCGACGAGAAAATGCCCGGTTCGTGGGAGCCCGTTGAAGGCAAGTGCGGAGCTCGTGTCCGCAGCAAGGCATTCCGTGAGCTGGATATTGTCCGTTACTGCACGAAGACCGCCGGCATGGGCACAAACCACTTCGGCGAGGGAACGTGCAAGTTCCATCTCGGTAACTCTGCCAATCACACCACCAGCGCGGTAAAGGTAAAGATGACCAAAGAGCTCGCCACTCTGTCGCAACGCCTTGGTGAAGCCGACCCTATTGGCCCGCCCGAAGTAGAGGCTTGGCAGTTGGCATCCAAGATGAAGCAATGGTCTCTCATGTTGGAAGAGAAGCTCGACGAGCTCGAGGGAGCTATCGAGACTACCGACAAGGCTGGCGTTGAGCATGCTCGGGCCCTTATCGAAATCCTCGAGCGCGCCTGGGAGCGCTTTCAATCATCGCTTGAGTTCATGCTTAAGTATGACCTTAAGAAGCGGGTTATTGCTCTCGAGGAACATCAGGCCAGTCTTATCGGCGCCGCGTTCATGGCCATCATCCTGAGCCAAGACCTTCGCCTTACGGAAGCGCAAATCAACATTGCCCGCTCCATGTTTGCCGCCAAGATGAACGAGTTTGGTCCGGCTATCGAGCCCTCGTGGGCTGCCAATATTGTCGACGTAGACTAGCGCGTTGCAACGCAAAAAGGGGGCGGGTAAATCCCGCCCCCTTTATTTATGCGTTTGCGCTATTCGGCGAACTCGCGGTTCTGGCCAACGTAGCGGACGTAAACCGTCCAAGTGCCGTTTTCGTTGATGCGAGCAGTGGACTCATAGGGGAGCGTCTTTCGGTCAACTCCCTTGAGGCTGTAGTTGCCGACAAGCGTGCGAAGAGCCTGTCCGGTGTCGCCACCAGTCTTGGCGTTGTCCTTCCACACGAACCACTCGCCGGGGTTCTGCTGGAGCTGAGCGCGTCGTGCAATGGTCGCAGCGGTGCTGCCACCACGCTGACCTGCGCGCGTGCGACGAGGACGAGGGTCTTCCTTGGGCATCGGCTTTACGTTCTCAATGCCAGTTTCGACGGGGACACCGTAAAACTTGATGTTGTCGCTGTATTCCATTTCTACCTCTTCTTTTAGGTTGTTATTTTTAGTATAGCAGTCTTGACGTTGCTCCATCACCACTACTTCGATGACCTTGCTTCGTCTCGCTCTGCGATTCCATCGCGGATTGACCATAGCCCACGCTTGACGCGGGTGAAAAAGTCAGTGTTATCCTTGATGACCTTGATTGCCGTAGGGTAGGACACGCCTAGCTCCGTAGCGATTTCTTGTGTTGTAAGGGATTCGCCGACTCGGGTCTTCACCCACGCATGGAGGTTCCCGTGCTTGTCGGTCTTTTCTTTCTTCTTGTTCTCAGGCGAAATGCCGGTCAACTGCTCGATTAGGGTGCGGCTAACCATATGTGTGACGAGTGATTCCACCACGCCCGCTTCGGTTGCGCCTTCACGCTTTGCCTTTTCGATGATTGCTTCGGCGCGCAGGATTTCCTGACGCTCATTGACAGTCTTTCCTTCAGTCATAAAGCTTCTCTCCATTCTCGGACATCAGGTAT
>CAJAEK010000173.1 GCA_903938735.1 uncultured Actinomycetes bacterium
CGCTGCGGTTGGTACGACGCTCCGATTGCTCGTTACGCAGTGCGTGTTAATGGCTTGACCGATTTCTTCTTGACCAAGCTAGATGTATTGACCGGCTGGGAGCAGATCCCGGTCTGCGTCGCCTACGAGATTGATGGCAAGCGGGTTGAAGAACTGCCGTCTTCACAGACCGATTTCCACCACGCGAAGCCGATTTACGAATACTTGCCAGGGTGGAGCGAAGACATCAGCCACGCACGAAAGATTGAAGATTTGCCCGCCAATGCTCGCGCATACGTGAAGTTCCTTGAAGATATTTCAGGTGCCCCAATGTCCGCGATTGGTGTTGGTCCGGGTCGGGACGAGACGATTTCAGTCCGGGATCTCATTTGAAAGTTCTCGTGATTGGTTCTGGTGGGCGCGAACACGCGCTTGCTACAGCCCTACAACGAGACCCTGCACTCACCGAATTACATGTTGCGCCCGGCAATCCGGGCATCGCGGCGATCGCGCAATGCCACGAAATCGATATCAACAAAAACGACCAAATTCTTGATCTGGCAGAACGGCTGAATATTGATTTAGTCGTTGTGGGTCCAGAAGCGCCATTGGTGAATGGCGCCGCCGATGTATTACGCAAGGCTGGCATCGCTTGCTTTGGTCCATCGCAAGCAGCGGCGCAGCTTGAAGGTTCCAAAGATTTTGCGAAGCAAGTCATGCGTGATGCTGGGGTGCCGACCGCAAAGAGTTTTACCTGCACATCACGTGAAGAAGTTGAGAAAGCACTCGATGCGTTTGGTGCGCCATACGTCGTCAAGCACGACGGATTGGCCGCCGGTAAAGGCGTTGTCGTTACTGATGATCGCGATGCCGCGATTGAACACGCGCTGCAATCACCACGCGTCGTGATTGAAGAATTTCTTGACGGCCCTGAAGTTTCGTTATTTGGTATCAGCGATGGTCGCACCGTGATTGCAATGCAACCAGCACAAGATTTCAAGCGTGCATACGATGGCGACGCCGGCCCCAACACCGGTGGCATGGGCGCGTATTCACCATTGCATTGGGCGCCATCGGACATTATTGAAGAGACGCTCGAGCGCGTTTTGAATCCCACCGTTAAAGAGATGGCCGCGCGCGATACGCCATTTATCGGTTTGTTATACGCCGGTCTTGCGGTGACATCGCGCGGCACAAAAGTTATCGAGTTCAACGCCCGTTTCGGCGACCCAGAGACCGAGGTCTTATTACCGCGTTTGAAGACTCCGCTTGCAACGCTGCTCTATAAAGCAGCGACAGGTGGGCTGACGGAGGATATGACGTTGGATTGGTCCGATGATTCCGCGGTCACGGTTGTTCTTGCATCCGAGGGTTACCCGGCATCGCCAAAGGTCGGCGAACCCATCATGGGGTTGGATTCCGTGAAGTCAGCCCAGGTTTTCCACGCTGGCACCACATCAAAAGATGGCATCGTCCATTCATCCGGCGGTCGAGTTCTTGCGGTCACCGGGATGGGCGCGGACCTGACCATCGCGCGCGATGCGGCGTATTCCGCGATTTCGCAGATCACCTTGCACGGCAGTCATTACCGCCGCGATATCGCCCTGAATGCGGCTGTCGCCGAGAAGGGTAATTAGGAGAGAATACGTCTATGAGCGTCTTAGCTGATCGGTATGCCTCGGCCGCGATGCGCGCCATATTTTCACCAGAATCAAAGATCATCAGCGAACGCCGGTTGTGGATCGCGGTTATGCGCGCGCAATCAACACTTGGCCATGCGATTTCAGAAGATGTTATTAAGGACTACGAGAAAGTAATTGAGAAAGTCGATCTAGCCTCGATTGATGCCCGCGAACGCGTGACGCGTCACGATGTGAAAGCACGGATTGAAGAATTTAACGCACTCGCTGGGCACGAAGCGATTCATGCAGGTATGACATCGCGCGACCTGACCGAGAACGTCGAAGCGATGCAGATTCGTGATGGTTTGAATCTCGTACGTGATCGCGTTGTCGCGGTGCTCGCGATGTTGGGCGAACGCGCAACGCAATACATTGATCAACCGATCGCTGGTCGTTCCCACAACGTGCCGGCACAAGTCACGACGCTCGGCAAGCGTTTTGCATCGGCGGCCGAAGAACTGCTCTTTGCATACGAGCGACTCGATAATTTAATTTCGCGTTATCCGATTCGTGGCATCAAGGGCCCGGTCGGTACAGCGCAAGATTCCGTTGATTTATTAGGTTCATCTGCGTCGCATGCCTCGCTCGAAGAATCAGTTGCGAAGTATTTGGGCTTCGATAACGTTTTGGATTCCACCGGGCAGATCTACCCACGCTCCTTTGATTTTGATGTTGTCACGACCTTGGTACAGATTGCAGCGGCGCCTTCATCATTCGCGACATCGATTCGTTTGATGGCTGGTGCCGAGCTGGTGACCGAGGGCTTCAAGGCTGGTCAGGTTGGCTCATCCGCGATGCCCCACAAGATGAATACTCGTTCATGCGAGCGTGTAAACGGGCTCGCTGTAGTCCTTCGTGGCTATGCATCGATGGTGGGCGAGTTGTCTGGTGATCAATGGAACGAAGGCGATGTCTCGTGCAGCGTGGTTCGCCGCGTTGCGATTGCAGACGCTTTCTACGCGATCGATGGATTGATCGAAACGTTCATGACTGTCTTGGCGGAGTTCGGTGCCTTCCCTGAAGTCATCGCAGCCGAACTCGCACGTTATTTACCGTTCCTTGCGACCACCAAGATTTTGATGGCGGCAGTAAAGGCTGGCGTTGGTCGCGAGATAGCGCACGAAGTCATTAAAGAGCACGCGGTTTCAGCAGCTCTGGGCATCCGCGAAGGAAAGCCAAACACAATGATTGCTGGCATCGCGATGGATTCACGGATTCCGTTGGATGAAAAGGCGCTTAATGATTTGTTGTCAACGCCGTTGGAGTTCACCGGCGATGCACATGCACAAACCGAGCGAGTGGTGAATCGCATTGGCGCGATTACCAAGGCTCATGCTGCGGCGGCGCAGTATCGTCCCGGCGCTATTCGATGACGCAAGAGATCGCTGGTTGGGTTCATCAACGCAGCGGAAAAGTCCGTGATCTCTACACGAGCCGGTCTGGCGAATTACTGATTGTTGCATCGGATCGCATCAGCGCATTTGATTACATCTTGCCGACTTTGATTCCCGGCAAAGGTGCACTGTTGACCAAGCTCTCGTCGTTCTGGTTCAACAAACTTGCACATATTGTTCCCAACCACATTGTCACGACGGATGTGCCGGACGTTGTCGCTGGTCGTGCGGTGATTGTTAAGCCGTTGAAGATGTTTCCGATTGAATGCGTTGCTCGTGGATACCTGACGGGATCGGGATGGGCGGAATATCAAAAGACGCAGACCGCCTGCGGTATTGCTTTGCCTGCTGGATTGGTGGATGGATCAAAGCTGCCGGAGCCGATTTTCACACCGGCCACAAAAGCAGATGATGGCGATCACGATATGAACATCACCTTTGACCAAGCGGTCGAAATTATTGGCCAAGCCGACGCGGAACGCCTCCGCGATTTAACGCTGACCTTGTATTCCGCGGCTCATGATTTAGCCGCCACACGCGGCATTATTCTGGCTGATACGAAATTTGAATTTGGCCGCGATGCAGACGGTAATATTTGTCTGGGCGACGAAGCCCTCACCCCTGATTCTTCTCGGTTCTGGGATGCCGCGCAGTGGCAACCGGGCCAGGTCCAACCATCGTTCGACAAGCAATTTGTTCGCGATTGGTTATTGCAATCAGGTTGGGACAGAAACAGCACCCCACCAGAACTCCCCGCTGATGTGGTTGCAAAGACGCACGAGCGTTACCAAGCAGCATTTGATTTATTAACTCAATAGTTCCACATCAACCGAGGGAGACAAGATGGCGACAATCATTGTTGAGGTTATGTTGAAGCCTGAAATCTTGGACCCCCAAGGACAAGCGGTCGCATCCGCACTGCCTCGTCTTGGTTTCACATTCGCCAAGTCGGTCCGTCAGGGCAAGCGCTTTGAAATCGAAGTCGATGGCGAGCCCACACATGCCCAACTTGCTGAGGTAGAGCAAGCTGCAGAGAAGCTTCTTTCCAACCCGGTTATCGAAACTTATGTCGTGAAGGTCCAGTCCTAATGCGGATTGGCGTCGTCACTTTTCCTGGTTCGCTCGATGATTCATCCGCGTTGCGCGCGATTCGCTTGGCGGGTGGCGATCCGGTTTCGCTCTTTCATGCCAGCGATGATTTAAAAGAAGTTCAAGCAGTCGTTCTGCCCGGTGGTTTTTCGTATGGCGATTATCTGCGTTGTGGCGCGATTTCGCGCTTCGCGCCGATTATGGAATCCATCATTGTCGCGGCCGATCACGGTTTTCCGGTTCTGGGTATCTGCAATGGCTTTCAGATTTTGACCGAGTCGCATCTCCTGCCTGGCGCGTTGATTCGAAATCAAGATTTGCATTTCATTTGCACCGACCAAGCGGTAACGGTCGAGAACACACAGACGCCATGGACCAATGGATACGAGCAAGGTCAGCGGATTGTTATCCCGATCAAGAATGGTGAGGGATCGTTCCAAGCATCGGCCGATACTCTGAAAGAGCTTGAGGATGAAGGTCGTATCGTTCTGCGTTACGCCGATAAGAATCCAAACGGATCACAGAACAACATCGCGGGTATTACCAATGCGCGCGGCAATGTGGTCGGCGTCATGCCACACCCCGAGCAAGCAATTGAGAATTTAACTGGCCCAAGCGAAGACGGCCTTACTTTCTTCACATCTATTCTGCACAGTTTGGTGGGTCGCTAATGTCGCTCGATACCGTCGCGGTTGCGCAATCCACGCCCGATAACGCCCAGCCCTGGAAAGAATTAGGGCTGAAGGAAGACGAATACCAAAACATTCGCCAGATTCTTGGTCGTCGCCCAACATCATCCGAGCTCGCGATGTATTCGGTGATGTGGTCCGAACACTGCTCATACAAATCTTCCAAGATTCATTTAAAACAATTTGGTGAAAAAGCAGTCAAGAGCGATGCGCTTCTGGTGGGTATTGGCGAGAACGCTGGCGTTGTTGATATCGGTCAGGGTTACGCGGTTACTTTCAAGATTGAATCCCACAACCACCCATCATTTGTTGAGCCATATCAAGGCGCAGCGACGGGTGTTGGCGGAAGATC
>CAJAEK010000174.1 GCA_903938735.1 uncultured Actinomycetes bacterium
CCCGATGGACCCATGATGGCGACGTATTCGCCCAGACCAATCTGCAGGTCAACGCCATCGAGTGCGAAAATCTTTGAGTCTCCGATGCCGTATTGCTTGATCGCGCTACGGACATCGATCACCCAATGATTGGTGGATGAGCCGGTTTCGGTATTAGCCACCGAAGCCACCGCCACCTGCGCGACCTCCGCCGCCTCCGCCACCCACTCCAGCAACGCCACCGATTCCGCCCAGGCCACCACCAGTGACAGATGGGAATCCGTTGGAGCCAACGCTCGCGGTTGCGGTGCGGATTGCAAGCTTGGTGCCCGCCTTCACGCCCGAAATAATTTGATCCGATGAATCACCTTGCAGACCAATCACGACTGGGGTTGGAGTAAGAACGGTCTTGCCATTCTTTGTCGTCATGACGTTAACGGTCGCACGAGTTCCACGCACTGTCACTGCTTGAGAAGAGACCTGAAGAACGTTTGGCGCATCGCCCACGATGATGGTTGGGGTTGCGGTCATGCCCGGCTTCAGGCCAGGAACACTGCCGTCGATAGCGATGTAGACGTTATATGTGGTTGCACCGGATGATGTCGTCGGCAACAAATCAATGGAGGCGATGTGACCGGTGGCGTTGACGTTCGACAACGCGGTGAAGGAGATGGTGGCTGCTTGTCCGACCTTCAGCTTCGCTTCATCGGATTCCGAGAAGCCCGACTTGATTTCCAGGCTAGAGACGTTGGTCAAGACGATAAAGCCCGAGACCGAGCCCACCGTAGAGCTAGAGGCCGTTGGTGCGTTTGCGCCTACCGCGGCCGATATGGATGCCACATCTCCCGTAACCGGCGCTTTCACGAAAGTGGCGTCGTAATTCTGTTGTGCAATCGCCAGCGCAGCTTGCTGCACGGTGAAATCTGCCGCTTCTGGATTCGCGACGTTAATGCCATCCGATGCCTTCAAGGAATCGAGCGAATCTTGCGCGGTCGTTATTGCCTGTTGATCTTTCTTAATGCCGGTTGCCTGTGCGTTTAGCGCATTAGTGACTGCGAGTTGATCCGCGGTAATCGTGGATGAATCAGAATTCACGTTGATGGTATTGGTGTTAACGGCATTATTGTAGGCAGCCAACGCACTCTGCCATGAGTTGTAGTCATTGATTAATGTCGTGCAGTTGCTATTGATGTTAATCAGTGAAGCGCAATATGTGTAGGTAAATCCGCTAGGGCCGTAGAAACCAGAATATGAGTCGTAAACAGCTTTCGCCTGTGTCAACGTCTGTTGTGCTTGGGACAAGGTGTATGCATATCCAGCTTGCTTTAAAGTCAGGTTGGATTGCGCGGATGCAAGATTCTGCTTAGCGGTATCAACCGACTGCTGATAGCTCGCGGCATTTGTGGTCGCGTTATCGCGCGCGGTTGCAACCGCGGTCACGGCTTGCTGAAAGTTGATTTGCGCGGTTGCTAAGGATGCCTTTGCGGCGTTCAGAGAATTGAGTTGCGTGTTGTTCTGAAGCGTCGCTATGACCGTACCCGCAACAACATGCTGGCCGACCTTGACGTTAATCGCGGTGATCAATCCAGAAACGGTCGGTGAAACGCCGACATCACCGGGGCTGATAACCGTGCCCGATGCCGATACGGTGGATTGCACATCGCCAACCGAAACAATCGCAGCCTGTGCACTCACCTTCGCTGGTGCTGGGTGAAGCGCTGACCACCCCCACCAAAAGACTCCCACGACCGCCAAGGCGATCACCGAATTAATGGCAAGGATGCGTACGCGCGATTTATTCATGGTGGAAGGTTATTTAGGCTTTTCGCCCTTTAGGGCAATATCTCCTGTAAAAAGGCTGTGAATATTTAGTTCAGCTCCGTGCCCGATACGGTCCAGGCAGTTTCCTCATGGCGGTCAATCACATAGGCCGAGTAATCCTTGAGCTCGCTCTGCGCGAACCACGAAGCGCCATCTGACCCCGCCACGACCAACGCGGTCGCCAACGCATCGGACAGCCCACCGTCGGGTCCCCACACGGTTGCACTGCGGGCGCCAATGGCAATCATGGATTCGCGCGGGTCCCAGATATGCGCGCCCTTCGCATACGTGCCAGATGTCGCCACCGCGCCATTCGTTAATTCAATCTGATGCACCACATCTAATGGTCGATCCGGGTGGCGCACGCCAATCGGAATCGCAACGTTGCGAACAGCAAGATCACCGCCGGCATTAATTAATACCGAATCCACACCCGCGGCCATCATGGCTTCCGCGGCCTTATCCGCGGCCCATCCCTTCACATATCCGGACGGGTCATACCCACCCGCTAACGACCACGGATCAAAGGCACCATTGGTCAAGCGTTTTGCTTCACCGATTAAATTCCAGACCTCACGCTGCGCCGAAGAACAATCATCGATATCGATATCGCCACGTTGTAATCGCGAGACTTCCGAATCAGATTTAAACGGAGAAAAGTCACGGTCGACCTGAGAAAAGAATTCGGAGGCTTTATCAATCTGTGACAAAAGAAAGGGTTCCGGCAACGACGCCGAACTCACTTCAACGACAATGACCGTGCCCCAGACGTCTATTTCACGTCGAAGCACGGTCATCCTTTAATCGAAACAGTAGCCGAAAGCTTTTAGAGTCCAGCTTTTTTCAAAGCTGACTGAAGTGATTCCCAATACGCCATCGAGGAATACGTTGCTTGCGATACATACGGCAA
>CAJAEK010000175.1 GCA_903938735.1 uncultured Actinomycetes bacterium
ATGGTCAAGATTGCCCGCACGCATCTAGATTCAATCGGCGGTAAGCACGTGCCAGTCGCTTCGGTATCTACTGCATTTCCTTCTGGTCGCGCTAGCTTCGCGGTAAAGAAGCAAGACACCTTAGATGCTCTTGAAAACGGCGCAGCTGAGATTGATATGGTGATTAATCGCGGTGCATTTTTGAGCGGTCGCATCGGCGAAGTCTTTGAAGAGATTCGCGCCATCAAAGAACTCTGCGGCGACAAGGCGCACCTGAAAGTCATCCTAGAAACCGGCGAACTCGTCACGCTCGATAACGTGCGCAAGGCCTCGTACTTAGGAATGTTGGCGGGCGGAGATTTCATCAAGACCAGCACCGGCAAGGTTGCACCAGCCGCGACCGCGCCAGTCGTTCTCGTAATGCTCGAAGCGGTTCGTGATTTCTATGCCGTCACCGGCAAGCGAATCGGCGTAAAGCCCGCAGGCGGTATCCGCACCACCAAAGATGCCATCAAGCAGTTGGTCTTGGTGAATGAGGCGGCTGGATCAGATTGGCTCAACCCACAGATGTTCCGAATTGGCGCCAGTGCGCTCCTTAATGACTTGCTTCTGCAACGCATGAAAATGCGCGATGGATATTACGCCAGCCCCAACTACGTGACGCTCGATTAAGTAGAGAGACGAGATATGACCGAATTCGAATACGCCCCAGCGCTAGAGTCGACCTCGATTCTTAACCTGCAGAGCGATTACAACCTCTTTATTAACGGCAAGTACGTGCCAGCCAAGACAGGTAAGCGCTTCCCCACAATCAACCCGGCCACAGGTGAAGCGATTGCTAACGTCGCTTACGCTGATCTTGCCGATGTCAATGCTGCTGTTGCTGCCGCCCGAACTGCTTACCAAAAAGTCTGGAGCAAGATGCCGGCAGCTGAACGCGGCAAATACCTCTTCCGTATTGCACGGATACTGCAGGAACGCGCTCGTGAATTTGCAGTTCTAGAAACGCTGGATAACGGCAAGCCGATTCGCGAATCCCGCGACACCGATATTCCGTTAGCCGCTGCTCACTTTTTCTATCATGCAGGCTGGGCCGATAAGTTGGATTATGCCGGCCTGGGTGCCAATCCAAAGGCGCACGGCGTTGTTGGACAGATCATTCCGTGGAACTTTCCGATGTTGATGTTGGCTTGGAAAGTCGCACCTGCGCTTGCTGCAGGAAATACCGTGGTGTTAAAGCCAGCCGAAACCACGCCGCTGACAGCACTTCTCTTTGCCGAGGTCTGCCAACAAGCAGGCCTTCCGGCCGGTGTTGTAAATATCGTTACTGGCGACGGTGTAACCGGCACGCACATCGTCAGTCATCCTGGCGTCGACAAGATTGCATTTACCGGATCTACAGGCGTCGGTAAGGCCATCGCACGTGCCGTAGCCGCGACCAAGAAGAGCGTGACGCTCGAACTCGGCGGCAAGGCTGCCAATATCGTTTACGACGACGCTGCGATTGATGAAGCGGTCGAAGGCATCGTCAACGGAATCTTCTTTAACCAAGGACATGTCTGCTGCGCAGGTTCGCGCTTGCTTGTGCAAGAGAATATTCAGGATGAAGTTATTGAAAAGCTCAAGCGTCGAATGGCGTTAATCCGCGTCGGAAATCCATTGGATAAGAACACGGACTTGGGTGCAATCAATAGCGCCGAGCAGCTATCTCGCATCACTGAACTAACGAGCACTGGTGATGCCGAAGGCGCAGAGCGCTGGAGCGCACCGTGTGACCTGCCGTCAAAGGGTTATTGGTATGCCCCAACAATTTTTACCGGCGTCTCACAAACTCACCGAATCGCTCGTGAGGAAATCTTCGGACCGGTTCTTTCAGTGCTGACCTTCCGCACGCCCGCCGAGGCGATCGAGAAGGCCAACAACACGCCGTATGGCTTATCTGCTGGCATCTGGAGCGAGAAGGGCTCCAAGGTGCTCTGGACCGCCAATAAATTGCGGGCTGGCGTCATCTGGACCAATACCTTTAATAAATTCGATCCAGCCAGTCCGTTCGGTGGTTACAAAGAATCTGGTTGGGGTCGCGAAGGCGGACGCCATGGTTTGGCCGCGTATCTCAAGGGAGGCAAGAACTAATGAGCCGCATCGATGTAATGAAGACATACAAGCTTTATATCAATGGCGCATTCCCACGCAGCGAGTCTGGCCGAGTCTATGGACTCAAGGATGCCAAGGGTTCCTTTATTGCTAACCCATGCTGGGCATCCCGAAAAGATTTGCGTGATGCCGTAGTTGCAGCTCGTGCAGCATTCGGTGGCTGGTCGAACGCAACTGCGTATAACCGCGGTCAGGTTCTCTACCGCATCGCAGAAGTCATGCAAGGTCGCGCGGCACAATTTGCCGACGAGATTGTTGCTCAAGAAGGTCTGACGCCTAAGCAAGCACTCGCCCAAGTCGAAGAAGCTATCGATTTGATGGTTTGGTATGCCGGCTGGACCGACAAGATCAGCTCGCTCGCGGGTGCAGCTAATCCGGTCTCTGGTCCTTTCCATAACTTCACAACACCGGAACCGATCGGTGTCGTGGGCACATTCATCGATGCAAAGCCTTCGCTGACCTCGCTGGTCGGATCAGTCGCGGCAATTATTGCTAGTGGCAACACCGCGGTTGTCATTGCATCTGAAAAGTTCCCGTTGACCGCCATTACCTTTGCTGAAGTCTGTGCGACCAGCGATGTTCCGGCCGGTGTGATCAATGTTCTGACCGGCAAGACTCCAGAGCTCGTCGGATGGATGGGTTCACATATGGATGTTGATGCGGTCGATGCCAGCGGCTTGAATTCCAAGCAATTGACGGAGCTCAAGATTGCTGGTGCCGACAACTTGAAGCGAATTCATTCTTTCAAGTCTGCGAAAAGCCCAGAGCGAATCCTGGCGTTCGTTGAATATAAGACGGTCTGGCAGACAGTAGGAATTTAAGCAGCGCAGGTGCAGAGCTGGTCTTCGTTGAAGCCAGCTAGCGCTTGTTCAATATGTTCGCCGCAACCGGTCCACGTGATTTTGTTGCACTTCTTGCATGTAACAGGGCTACACATCTCGATTAACTCTCCTGTGCTCTTTATTCTTGGGAAACCGCAGCATAAGCGGGCTTTACTACCTGTTCAATAATAGCCAACCGCTCTTCAAATGGGATGAAGGCTGATTTAAGTGCGTTAATCGTGACGCGCTGTAGGTCCTGGAAGGTCCAATCAAAAGCGGACACCGCCTGTTGCATCTCATTCGTCATCGAGGTTCGACTCATCAATCGGTTATCGGTATTGATAGTCACGCGGAAACGAAGTTTCTGCAGTGTGCCAATTGGGTGCGATGCAAAATCTTTTGCCGCGCCAGTCTGCAAGTTTGATGTAGGGCAAATCTCTAATGGAATGCGGCGATCGCGAACATACGACGAGAGAAGTCCGAGCTTTGGCTGCGCGCCGCTCATATCGATATCGTCCATGATTCGAACGCCGTGACCCAAACGTTCGGCGCCACACATCTGGATCGCTTGCCAAATCGAAGGCAGGCCATAGGCCTCACCGGCGTGAATCGTGAAGTGGGCATTTGCCTGGCGAAGGTAATCGAATGCTTCTTGCTGCAAGGTTGGTGGAAAGCCATCTTCTGGCCCAGCGATATCAAATCCGACCACGTGCTGATCGCGATACTTAACAACCTTTTGTGCGACCTCATCGGCCTCGTTGTTCTGGCGGAGCGCGCAGAGAATCTGTTCAACCCGAATTATCTTGCCTTCGGCTTTTGCCTCGGCCATACCTTGGCGGTATCCCTCGGTGGTTGCTTCGATGACCTCATCGAGCGTTAGTCCCTCGCGCGTAAATAGCTCTGGCGCACCACGAACTTCGGCATAGACGACATTGTCGCGAGCTAAATCGATGGCTGCTTCGCGAGCAACACGAATGATGCTCTCTTTGGTCTGCATTACCGCGATGGTGTGATCAAATGTTTCAAGGTAACGGACCAAACTGCCGGAGCTGCACGCTTCCTCAAACCAATCCGCAAGCTTTATTGGATCGTGCGTCGGCAACTTGTCGTAGCCAATCTGTTGGGCAATCTCAATCAACGTCTCTGGTCGCAAGCCACCATCAAGGTGATCATGGATAACCGCTTTAGGAACGCGTATTACTTGCTCTGGCGTTGGCTTCTTGGTTAATGACAATCTAGTTATCCTTCAATCTTCTCTATGATCAACGGCAAGCGTTCCACTTTTTCACCAGTACTGCTAATCCGAACCGCTCCAGCAAGAGCCTCGAGGGCACGTTCAAATCTAGCGGGTTCATCTGTATGAAGAGTAAACAATGGTTGACCAGCCTTTATTTCCTCACCTGGCTTGGCGTGAATCTCAATGCCTGCACCGGCTTGGACCTGTTCGCCTTGGCGAGAACGCCCCGCGCCGAGCCGCCACGCCGAAATGCCTACCTTCATCGCGTTCATCTCAATAATCTCACCGCTTGCCTCAGCAGTCACCACTGTCTTCTCTTTTGCCACAGGCAGTGTGGCATCAGGATCACCACCTTGAGCGGAAATCATTCGACGCCA
>CAJAEK010000176.1 GCA_903938735.1 uncultured Actinomycetes bacterium
CTCTTCGAGCCGTATTTTGGCGATGGCAGCCGCTGGGGCATCAGCATTAAATATGCGGTGGAGACCGAGCCATTGGGTACGGGCGGGGCGATCCGTAATGCCGCATCGATGCTGACCGGTGAAGGCCCGGTCGCAATTTTTAATGGCGATGTGCTGAGCGAGCACGATCTGGCGGGGCAATTTAAATACCACGAAGAAAATAGCGCGGATGTCACCTTGTATCTCACCGCGGTCGCAGATGCGCGGCCATTTGGCGCGGTCGAACTCGATGCCGACAACACGGTTTTAGCATTTAACGAAAAGATGGAGAATCCGCCAACCAACATCATCAATGCCGGTTGCTACATATTTTCACGCTCTGTCTTTGATTCAATTCCGTTCGGCGCAGTCGTGAGCGTTGAGCGCGAAACCTTCCCGGGCTTGCTCGCTAACGGCGCACGAGTGCTGGGCTTTGTCGATCGCAGCTATTGGCTGGATATCGGCACGCCCGCGGCGCTGATGGCCGCCACTCGACATTTCTTGACCGCAGAATCCAACGATGGTCGAGGCAATCTGATTCACCCGACGGCAAAGATCCACCCCACGGCCGTTGTTGAAGGCGCCTCTGTGGTGGGAGCAGGTGCCACCGTCGGAGCAGGCGCCCGAATCACCGGCTCGATTGTGGGCGAGGGTGCGGTCGTGGGAGAGCGCGCAACCGCGATTTCCAGCTTTATTGCCGATGGCGCGGAATTGGCGGCGGGCAGTTATGCAGAAGAGAATTTCCTCGGTTTTCTTCAGAAATAGCGGAAATAAAGACTTTTTTCATCGATATACGCTCAATTTCACGTTAATTTCTTCTCACCAGCTTGACTTACAGGCATTACATGCGTGTAATTCACCTATACAGCGCGTCCACACAGGGTGCGACAAGTTTTGAGGAGCTCGGCAATGGCAGAGAAGCGTTCAACTGAAAACAGCCTCCTTCCCCTGATATCCAACGACGATGCATTGCTCTCATGGCAAGAGAAGGCGCTCTGCGCCCAGACCGACCCAGAGGCATTTTTCCCAGAAAAGGGCGGTTCTACTCGTGAAGCCAAGCGCGTCTGCTTGTCCTGCGATGTTCGCTCCGAGTGCCTTGAATACGCACTTTCTAATGACGAGCGCTTCGGCATCTGGGGCGGCTTGTCAGAGCGCGAACGCCGCCGCTTAAAGCGCCGTTCTGCTTAATTATTGATCAACCGAGATAACTCATCGAGATAACTCGTGGCAGATAACTTTTTTGTCACCGCGATTGTCGTAGCGCATGATGGCTCGACCTGGCTGACAGAAGCAATCGCCGCAATCACATCGCAAACCCGTCCCATCGATCGCATTCTCGCGGTCGATACCGGATCGATAGATAACTCCGCCCGACTATTAGCAGGCGCTGGCATCAAAGTAATTAAGGCGGATCGTGAAATCGGATTCGGCGACGCCATTGATTTGGCGCTCGCAGATACGCCGGCAATTAACGATAGTGACAATGAACTGTTGTGGATTCTGCACGATGATTGCGCGCCTGCTCGTAACGCTCTGGAAGAACTGATTGCCGAAATGGTTGATCAACCGCAAGTTGCGTGCGTGGGTCCCAAGATTCGTAATTGGTACGACCGTCAACAATTGCTCGAAGTCGGTATCAGCATCGCCGGTAACGGTGCACGATGGACTGGCCTAGAAAAGAATGAGCAAGATCAAGGGCAACACGACCAAGCTCGCCAAGTGTTGGCGGTCAGTACCGCAGCGATGTTGGTACGTCGTGATGTCTTCGCTGAAGTCGGTGGACTTGATCCCAACTTGGCACTCTTTCGGGACGACGTAGATTTTGGCTGGCGCGTCCGCGTCGCCGGCTTCATCGTCAAATGTGTTCCCGCTGCAACGCTCTTTCATGCCGAAGCATCGTCTATGGAGCGCCGGGCAATTGACGTTTCAGAAGCCTTTTTGCATCGCCCGCTCTTGCTCGATCGTCGCAATGCGGCCTATGTGCTACTCGTTAACTCGTCGTGGTGGATGTTGCCGTGGCTGAGTCTCCAGCTTGTGGGCACAGCGGTACTTCGCTCCGTGGGCGACATCCTGGCAAAGCTGCCTGGATACGCTTCGGATGAAATCGTTGCGGTTGGATATTTGTTGGTAAAGCCGGGCGATATTTTGAAGGCACGAAAGCTGCGCAAGCAGAAGCGATTGCTATCCGCTCAGGTCGTGAGGCCATTTATACCGCCGCGGGGCGAGCAGTTGCGCGCGGGCTGGGAGCGAATTACCGAAGGAATTGCGACCATCATTCGCCCTGTCGAGGACGAGCCAGAACGTGGTCTATACGACGAAACGGCGCAGACGTATTCTGATTTGGGAACCATCGATGAAAACTTCGATGAACTTGATCTCTCCACACCACCGGCTAAATCCCGATGGAAGACGCTCTCTAACCGACCGCTTCTCTTTGCATTAACCGTTCTTACTGTACTTACAACAATCGCATCGCGAAATAGATTTGGAAATCTCAGTGGCGGGGCGTTGGCATTTTCGCCAGCTGGTGCCATGGATGCGCTGCGCCATTACGCCGACTCGTGGCATACCGTCGGTCTTGGTTCGTCAGCGCCAACGCCACCGTGGCTTGCTGTGACCGGATTGCTATCGTTAGTCACATTGGGAAATCTGCCGTTCTTTATAGCGTTGCTCTTCTGGGTGACGCCACCACTTGCGCTCTTTGTTATGTATCGCTCGTTAAAGCGATACGGATTAACTCCAACGACATCGGTGGTGGGCGGTGCGGTCTACGCGCTCTCGCCGGTCATCTGGAACTCAGTGAACCAAGGTCGGTTGGGCACAATTGCGATCGCGCTGCTCGTTCCCACATTCATCAGTCTGGCGCCGCTGCGCAGAGCCGATGAGAACGAATCATGGCGTCGGATTTACGGACTCGCTCTTTTTGCCGCGGTTTTAGCCTCTTTCTCCGCTGCGCTACTCATTGTATGGAGCGCAGTTGTCGCGTGGTTGCTGGGTCAGCGTGTGATTGCCCGTCGCTCGGAGATCAAAGAAGCAGCCCCGGTCACTTTTTTGATGACCGCCGAACTCAGCACTGAAAAACGTTACTTTGCCTTCCTGGCGATCCCGTGGCTATTGAACTTTCCATGGAGTGCAACGTTGCTGCTTCATCCAACACAATTTCTGCAGGATCCGGGCTTTCCGATTGCGGATGCTCACCCATGGAGCGCTGCACTA
>CAJAEK010000177.1 GCA_903938735.1 uncultured Actinomycetes bacterium
ATCAGCAAAGGTGCCGATCAAACCATCGGTAAATACAACGCCTCGAACAAGATCATTGGCGAACCGGCGTTCCAAGCTCTCACCCAGTGGTTGTTCGATGATCTCATCCCAGATCGGATGGTTGACTCGATTCCTGAGCTCGGAGCGAGTGGGCAATTTTTGCAACATCGTCGGCGCTATGACATCGGCAATTCGTTGAACGTCGCCGTAAAAAGATTGCCAGGATTCGTATTCGTCGGTGGAACCGGTGAGCGCTCTAAAGCTTTCACGATTGAGCGTTTCATCCTCGCGCGAAACGGTCAGGTCGCCGCTGGCGTCGGCGGTATACGACGAGATAGAGCGGCCAAGGGTTGTGAACGAAAGACCTAATTCTTCAACAATTTGAGTTGGCAGGAGCGAGACGAGATAGGAGTATCTAGAGAGCCGTGCCTCATAATCCGGAAAGACCTTCTGGCTGACGGTTGCGCCGCCAACTTCGTGGTTCTTCTCAAGGATTGTTACTTTCAGACCAGCACGCGATAAGTAAGCGGCGGCGATGAGTCCGTTATGCCCACCACCGATAATGGTGACATCAGAGCGTTCGGTCACCGTGTGGCCGTGACCATTCGCTTTACGGCTTCTTCGAGGATTTCAGCGCTGGTACCAAAATTCAATCGGACAAATTGCGAATGAGTCGGGCTGAAGGTTGATCCCGCATTGAAAGCTACCCGACCTTTATCGAGGAAAGCCTGCTGCGGATTCTCGCCCAGGTCGAGAGATGAAACATCCAGCCAGGCCAGATAACTGCAATCCGGAATTCGATAGCCAACCGACGGCAAATGTTGCGCCAACAACTCTTTGAGATGGGTGCGATTGCGATTCAAAGTGGCCATAGCGGCGTCAAGCCAATCGCTGCATTCAAAGGCCTTTGCCGCAGCAAAGGCACCGAAGAGCGAAGCGCGGTAATGAACAGCCTGCGGCATATTTGTCGCCCGTGCCTTCTCTTTCTCGGATGCGGTGACGATAATCGCGCACTTGAGACCCGCAATATTCCAGGACTTGCTTGCGGCGGTCACGCAGATTCCGACTTCGCGCGCCGCATCACTGACGTTCAAGAATGGGACAAAAGTGTGATCGATGTATGTGAGCGGAGCATGAATCTCATCAGAGAAAATTGCGACGCCGTACTTCTTCGCTAAATCAGCGAGTTGCGCGAGTTCATCGCGAGTAAAAACAGTACCCGCCGGGTTATGTGGATTGCACAAGAAGTGGATTTTTACGCCTGCCTTGTATCCAGCTTCAATCGCATCAAAATCTAAGGTGTAATGAAGGTTGTCAGCGCCGCCGCGCTTCAATGGCGCATCGTGCAAGGTGCATTTGAGTTCATTAATCCAGTTGTAGAAGTTGTGATAAACCGGCGAGTTCACCATGATTAAGTCACCTGGATGAACGATGGTGCGAGCCATCTCGACCATGCCAACGCCAACATCAGTACAGGTAAAAATCTGCTCTGGATCAACCTCCCAATTCCAGCGGTTCTTAGCGAATGCGACGAACGAAGCGTTGAGTTCAGGAACTGCACCCAAATATCCGGTATCTGATTTTTGTAACATCCCGATCAGCAAATCACGAATCGGCTGTGCTATCTCGAAGTCCATTTCGGCAACCGGCAGTGGTAAAACATCGGCTGGGAAGTCACGCCACTTGGTACTGGTGCGCTTACGTAATTCAGCTAGTGGTAAACCTTCAACAGCGAAGTGGTTCGACATAAGGCGATTATGTCACCGCCAGATATCTTTTTCACCTATCCGATTAAGCGGGATGACTCTCTTTAGGCGCCTTCACAAGGCTGAAAGTCGCAGTGCCAGCAAGCACAACAACGATAAAGATCAGGCTGGCGGTAAGCGAAATTTGCGGCACCTTCCACCCTTGGGACTGTGATGCTTCAAGGATTAATTTGACTCCGATAAAGGCAAGAATTAACGAAAGCCCTTCGGTCAGATAGATGAGCTTCTGCATCAATCCCCCGATCAGGAAATAGAGCTGGCGCAGACCCATCAGCGCAAAAACATTAGCCGTCACAATCACATACGGGCTTTTTGTTAGCCCAAAAATCGCTGGGATTGAGTCAAAGGCGAAGAGCACGTTAGTGGTGGCGATAGCGACAAGTGCGACCACGAAAGTTGAGGCGCCTTTGGTGCGGATAAACCGAAGCAGCCGACCTTCCTGCCATTCTTCGTGCTCGCTCTCACGGAAGAGCTGCACTGCGGTATACATCAAGAAACCACCGAAGAAAAAGAAGATCCAGGACCAGCGGTTGACGATTGCAGATCCGCCCGCGATAAAGATTCCGCGCAGCAGTAGCGACGAGACGATTCCAATAAGAAGTACGAGCTCTTCTCGCTCTTTGGCGACCTTGAGCCGGGCAAGTATCAGGATAAAAACAAAGAGGTTATCGAACGAAAGCGAGTACTCCGTCATCCAGCCCGCGAAGAATTCGCTCCGACGTTGACCGATTGACCACTCTCCCAAAGCCCAGCCGAAAAGGATTGCGGCTCCGACATACACGAGAGTCCACGTGGTCGCCGCCTTCATTGAGGTCGGCTTGTTGCGGTTCTTGAGGGCCAACAAGAAATCAAATCCCAACACCAGTACCAAGCCAAGAATCGTCCAGATCCAGGCGCTGGTCGAGATGTGGTCCATGGCGTTACAGTACCGTTCTATGGCGCTGACAACTGAAAGTGAAATGAAGAAGATTGTCCGTCAGCTGGCGAAAGATGACAAAAAGTTTATTCCTATTATCGATGCCGCTCCGCTCTGCACGATTGGCCGCAAGCGGACGACGCGAAGTCATTATGAAGTTCTCGTCACCTCGATAATCTCGCAGCAATTAGCGGTCAAAGCTGCGGACACAATTCGCGCCCGGCTCGTTGATCTGGCTGGTGGAAAATTGGCGCCAGATTCAATCGTTCAATTATCTGCAGCCCAGCTGCGTGAAGTCGGCGTATCCGGTGCAAAGGCTCGCGCCATTGCAGAGCTCACTGAAGCAACTCTGTCGGAGCGGATTCATTTTCATAAATTTGCTCGGATGCACAACCACGACATCGCCAGCGAACTCACCCAGCTCTGGGGTATTGGCCGTTGGACGGTGGAAATGTTTCTGATGTTTCACTTGGGTCGATTAGATATCTGGCCGGTTGGCGATTTAGCAGTGCGCCGCGGCTGGGAGAAACTCCATAAGCTCAAGGAAGAGATTGAGCCAAAGAAACTAGATGTGATCGGCAAGAAATTCGATGGATACCAAAGCGTGGTGGCGTGGTACTGCTGGCGCGCCACCGAAGGTGATTCCTCTAGCTGGTAAATCAGGCTAGTTGGTTAGTTAGTCAATTGGCTATTCGGGTAGGCAACACCAGTGCTGGAATGGCAGTCATAACCATTCGGATTCTTCGCCAAGTATTTCTGGTGATACTCCTCGGCTAACCAATAGGTGACGCCATCAGCGGGCAGAATCTCCGAAACAATTTCGCCGATGCCTTCTGCGGTCAGCGCGCTTTGATACGCGGCTTTTGAGGCGAGCGCCGTTTCCATCTGCGCATCTGTCGTCGTATAAATGGCGCTTCGGTACTGGGTTCCGATATCTCCGCCTTGCTTGTTGAGCGAGGTCGGATCATGCATCGTCCAAAACTCCTCGAGCAAGCGTTGATAAGAAACCTTTGTTGGATCAAAGGTCACTTCGACCATTTCAGCGTGGCCAGTAACGCCAGTGCAGACCTGTTCATACGATGGCGAAGGTCGAACGCCACCCATATAGCCGACTGAGGTCTCAGTCACGCCGTCGAGCTGCCAGAAACGGCGTTCTGCTCCCCAGAAACAACCAGTAGCGAAGTAGGCCTTTTCAGTATTTGCTGTGCTCATCATGCTCATATTCTTTCACTGATAGCCTTGGCGCACTATCCGAAAGCCACACGCCCCCGTAGCTCAGGGGATAGAGCACCGCCCTCCGGAGGCGGGTGCGCAGGTTCGAATCCTGCCGGGGGCACCACAATTAATCGATTGCTTCTCAGCAATCAAAGCGAGTGACCAATCTTTCTTAAAGTATTGGGAATCTCTCGCCGAATATCCTTGTTATACGGAGTGATTCACGGGAGAATAATCCTGTAAGCGGCTTTCTATTGAGCGCCCTTTACTTCCCTGATAGACCATTAAAGGAGCAGGTAGACGCATGGACTGGCGACACGAAGCAGCTTGTAAGGACGAAGATCCAGAGCTCTTCTTTCCTGTCGGAAATACCGGGCCAGCACTCGCTCAAATCGAAGATGCAAAAAAGGTCTGCAACCGTTGCCCGGTCAAGGAGCCTTGCTTAGCCTGGGCGCTTGAAAGCGGCCAAGATGCAGGCGTCTGGGGCGGTCTATCTGAAGATGAGCGTCGCGCACTTAAGCGCCGTGCGGCACGTAATCGTGCTCGCATGATGGAGAGCCAGAACCAGTTCTAAAACGTTCTAGAAGGTAAGTACCGCTTCGGTTAAATCTGCATTTCGAGCCAGCGAGATACTCCCCTTAAGTTCATTCTCGGTCAGGGTTTTCACAATCTGCAGGCCAAGGTTTGAGGACGTCTCCCAATCGAAATCGGCGGGCAATCCAACACCGTTATCACTAACAACGACTGTGCACCGCTGACCATCGCGCTCCACCCGAACCCGCAACTCATCCCCCACATCAGCCAACCCATGTTCTAAGGCATTGTGAATGAGTTCAGTAATCACCAGCGAGAGCGGCGTAGCCACCAGCGGATCGAAGGTGCCGAAGCTGCCGTCCACATTGACCTTAATCGGCCGAGGACTTAACTCAACCGCGTTGGTCACGATCCGAGTAAAGACATCGTCAAAAGCCACTGTCTCGGTAGTACTGGTAGAAAGCGTCTCGTGCACGATAGCAATCGATGCCACGCGTCGAACTGCCTCGCCTAGTGCGGCCACGGCATTGGGGTCATCTACTCGACGGGATTGCAGGCGCAACAAGGCGGATACCGTCTGTAAATTATTCTTCACCCGGTGATGAATCTCGCGAATCGTTGCATCCTTAGTCAAGAGCGCGCGATCCCGACGTCGAAGCTCTGTCACGTTATGCAACAGGACAATCGTTCCGATGCCGGTTGATCCTTGAATCAACGGCATCACCAAAATATCAAATATGCCTCGCTCGTTTTCAAACTCCTCGCGCCGGACGCTCTTTCCGCTCACGATTGCCCGCCACGACTCTTCAGTCGGTTGACCTTCTGCCCGACTCAGGCTTTCGATGACATCGCCTAAATTGTGATTCTCCAGCTCTTGATCCCAGCCGGCGCGGTTAATCGCCGAACGCGCATTGGGACTGGCGTACGTAACAACACCAGACTTATCTAAACGAATTAAACCATCGCCTACCCGCGGGGCGGATTCCGCCCGATAAATACTGTTCTGGATCGGGAAGGTTCCTTCGGCCACCATCCGATAAATATCATGGGCGATTTCGCGGTAATTAAGTTCTAGTCGAGAGCGCGAACGCATCTGTTCTGCATCACGGTGGCGAGAAATTACCGCGATAGTTCGACCTTCAAACACAACTGGCACTGTCTCTTCTTTAATTAACAGCTCACCGACTTGTTCTGGCTCGGTATCGCGAACAATCTCACCAGTAGATAACGCCTGATCCACTCGGGGGTTTTGACCCCACGCCAGCTCGTCGCCGATTACATCGTGCGTAAAGACGGTAGCGGCAGTCGTGGGTCGAATATGTGCAATCGCGATGTAACCATCGGGCCAGCTCTGATAATCCTTGCGCTTGGGTACCCACAAAATAAGGTCTGCGAACGAAAGGTCAGACAACATCTGCCATTCGGCGAGCAGCTCCGCGATTCGTGCTCGGTCAGCCTCGGTCAGCGCGGTACGAGCTTCTAACGATGCATCGCTCATCTCACACCCGCCTACTAAATAATCGACTAGCTACCCTTAACTAGCGTCGCAATCTTAGCAACCTCTTTGGTGAAGCGATTTTCCCGTAATGAAAAGGGCAGCGAGGGCGAATGAAGCGCGTAATCGAGAGTTATCTTCCCCCAGGCATAACCGTGAACCAGCGTCTCAAATCGAGTGGTGATTGCCTTATCTGCCTTCCCTGATCCTGCCTTGTTGAGCAGAAAAACTAGATTGCTTTTATTAATGAGTAACGAAATCTCCGCGAGGAAATCAGATATTCGCTTCAACCCCATCTCTGATGCTGGCGCTACATAGAAGGCAGTTGCAGATTTCTCCATGACATTAGTGCGCAGGTTGGCCTGCCACCGCCGATCAGTGACCTCGGTACTCATCCGCCCGAGCGCACCTAGATCGATAATGCGCAGCTGATCTGACGCCACCAACTCTCTGGGTTGCAAAGTCGAATCAAGAGTGGATAGCTGGAAGTTGCTCGATTCATTTATCGGAATGAGCTCTCGAAGGCATGGCGAGTTCGTATCTGCATCGAGTAGCTCCACGGAGGTTGACTCTGCGAAATGTCTCGCCAAGGCAAGAGAGATAGTTGTGCGGCCAGGTGCTCCGGTTGTTCCGGTCACAACGATATTTCGCTGGGGCGAAATTCGGTTAATTGGCGGAGTGACGAGGGGTTCTGATTCGGTGGATATCGCCTCGCCCGAATGAATCAACGGAACCCGCAGCTGTTGTCGAATATGACTCATCAAGGCATGCGCGTTGGTCGGAATTGAATCTATATTTACCAACGTCAGGTCATGTCGATTCGCTAGCTCGGCAAAGAATCTAGGTGATGCGGTAGGAAAATCTGTTGTATAGATCAACGTGCTCTTACTGATTCCGGTTTCGGCGTAGAAGCGCTGCAGGGATTCGCTGTCTAGGCTGCGGTGCACAATATTCCAGCCTTGCGAAAACATCAGCTGGGACAGATAGTCTTCAAGATCCGCGTCGCCGATAGCAGTTGCGACGACGCGATTCTCCAGGCCGTTCTTATTGGACGTTCCGTTATTGGACATTACGAACGGCCACCAATCGATTAAGCGCATCCGCGGTCAGTAGCGCTGCGACATCGGCATCGCTGAGCCGAACTACAATTCCGATTGAGCCACCCAACGACTTCGAGGCGTTGTCGATGCTCGCCACCGAAACGCCATGCGCTATCTCCGTCACTGGTGTCGCGGCGCTCGATTGATTCTTGATAGGCAAGCTATAGATATTGATGCTTTCGCCAACAGCAAGGTCTGATGGTAAATCGTTACGATTTATTGCAATCGGCACGCCACGCAGCCGAGCCGATTGCTCGCTTCTCGTCAGGGCCGCGACTGGGATGAGTTCGCCGGACCCCACGGCTCTGACCACGTAGCTTGACTCAATTTTTGCGCTTGCGTCTAGATAGCGACTCGAATTTTCGGGCAGTAGAACTTTGTTCACCTGCAGGTCATTAACGGTCAGGACCTCGCCTGGCACAAGCGCATGTTTAGCCGCCCAGATATGGACCGTTCGATTAGATTCACTGGCTATTGTCATTGCGGCAAATAGCGAAATAAGTATCAGTCCGAGCGCAATGTATCGACGTGAATGGACCTGCAGATTTATCCGTAAGTTAGTCATGGCTCTTTGTAGCCCGTTACCGCGCCACCAGGGATTGATTATCCACAGCCACTTCGAATCGAGATTTCATCCAAAGGGATGAGGTTTATCCGCTCGCAATGTCGCACAGTGGTGTTATGAATTCAGAGCAGACGAACCCAAATCAGAGTTACATTGACCAGCCATATATCGAATATCCTTATCCTGGCTACATCACCGAACGTACAACCCCGATGCCGAACCGATCTCATTTTGCGGTAGCGCCAGAGCCAATGCTCGACTTTGATGAACCAACCACCATGCGGATAGCGGAGCGCATCACCGAGATCCCCCGTCGGTTGTACTTGGTCCCCACGCGAGATGACTACCCCGGCAGTGAATACGACCGAACGCTAGCCGCAAGCGACCTGATTGATTCTCCGCCCAGCCCTACGCCTACCCCGCTCGATGAACTGCCCGACTTAGAAGAGTGGATTACTAAATTTTCGTATTCGCTCGTAGAAATATGGAACGGCAAACGTCCAGCTATGCAGTTGGCACGATGGTCGCATCGCCGAGTCTTTGCGACGCTAGTTACTCAAGTCGGTGCATTCTCTCCCGCACCTAAAATCCGGAGAGTTCATATCCATCAGCCGATAGAAGGCGTGGCGGAATCAGTCGTGTTGTTGCGAATCGGCAATCGAATTCGATCGCTCATCCTGCGCTTTGAAGGCGTCGATAAGCGATGGGTCTGCACCCAGATGTGGTTGCTTTAAGCAGCTCCGTGGCAACGCTTGTACTTCTTGCCTGAGCCACATGGGCACGGCGCGTTACGAGACGTTCCGCCTTCGCTATGAGCGTTACCGGATTCATCCGATGCGGTGTAGCGCAACTCTTGGGCCGGAGCCGGCGTTGGGGTTAGCCCCTTAGCCGCAACAGCGCCTGATTCGTTTGTTACTTCTACTTCTACATTGAACAAGAAGCCAACCATCTCTTCTTTGATCGAATCCATCATCGCCGCAAAGAGTTCGTAGCCCTCGCGCTGGTATTCAACCAATGGATCACGCTGTGCCATAGCGCGCAGGCCAATGCCCTCTTGCAAGTAATCCATTTCATACAGGTGCTCGCGCCACTTGCGGTCGAGAACAGAGAGCAGAACCTTCCGCTCAAGCTCGCGCATGACCGGTTCGGTCAGCGTCGTTTCGCGATTTTCGTAGGCCTTCTGAACATCGTCTAGGACCTTCTCGAGCAAGAAATCTGCATCAAGTGCTTCGCGACTTCCAACTTCAGCAATCAATTGATCGACGCTAAAGGAGATTGGATAGAGCGATTTGAGAGCGGTGACCAGTGTGTCGAGATCCCAGTTTTCCGGGAATCCTTCAGCGGTTGCGCCTTGGACATATGCCGTAACGGTGTCGTGGATAAAGGTCTCGACCTGATCCTTGATATCAGCGCCTTCGAGCACTTCGCGACGCTCACGATAGACAACTTCACGCTGGCGGTTCATGACATCGTCATACTTCAAAACATCCTTACGCATCTCAAAGTTGAGCGACTCTACTTGAGTCTGCGCGGAGCGAATTGCGTTCGAAACCATCTTTGATTCAATCGGGACATCATCCGGGATTCCTGCTGCGCCCAAGAAACGTTGAACCAAGCCAGAGTTAAAGCGACGCATTAAGTCATCTTCAAGACTGAGGTAGAAACGGGATTCACCAGGATCGCCTTGGCGACCAGAACGACCGCGGAGCTGGTTGTCGATACGACGCGACTCGTGACGTTCGGTGCCGAGAACATAGAGGCCGCCTAACGCAACAACAGTCTCGTGTTCTTTAGCTACTGCTGCCTTCTGCTTGGCAATCTCTGCTGGCCACGCTGCTTCGTACTCATCGGCGTTGTCTACTGGGCTGATGCCGCGACGTTGCAGCTCAAAGTCAGCCATGAATTCTGGGTTACCACCGAGCATGATGTCAGTACCGCGACCAGCCATGTTGGTAGCAACGGTGACGGCGCCAACTGTTCCGGCGCGAGCGATGATTGCTGCTTCACGCTCATGCTGCTTGGCGTTCAATACTTCGTGCGGAATTCCGTTCCGCTTCAAGACTGCAGAGAGTTCTTCTGACTTCTCAACGCTGACGGTACCAACCAACACTGGTTGTCCCTTGCGATGGCGATCAACGATGTCTTGTGCAACCGCGGTGAACTTGGAGATTTCGGTCTTGTAAATAAGGTCCGACTGATCGATTCGTTGTGCAGTCTTGTTGGTAGGGATTGGAACAACGCCCAACCGATAAATCTGCATAAATTCGGAGGCTTCGGTCATTGCCGTACCGGTCATGCCTGAGAGCTTTTCGTACAACCGGAAATAGTTTTGCAGGGTGATTGTCGCCAGCGTCTGGTTCTCATCCTTGATATCAAGCTTCTCTTTTGCTTCGAGCGCCTGGTGCAAACCTTCGTTGTAGCGGCGACCAGCCAACATACGGCCAGTGTGCTCGTCAACAATCAGAAGTTCGCCTGACATGACTACATAATCTTTATCGCGCTTGAAGAGCTCTTTCGCTTTGACGGCGTTGTTGAGGTAGCCGATCATCGGCGTGTTAACTGACTCGTAGAGGTTCTCGATGCCGAGCAATTCCTCAACACGGGTAACGCCAGCTTCAGTAATACCGGTGATGCGCTTCTTCTCATCTACTTCATAATGCACATCGCGCTCAAGCTTGTTCGCAATATTTGCGAATTCCACGTACCACTTGGTGGCCTTATCGGCTGGTCCGCTGATGATCAAAGGCGTACGAGCTTCATCAATCAGAATCGAGTCAACTTCGTCAACGACCGCAAAGTTGTGCTCACGCTGGACGCAATCTTCGAGCGTCCATGCCATGTTGTCGCGAAGATAATCAAAGCCAAATTCATTGTTGGTGCCATAAGTAATGTCTGCGGCATACGCTTCACGGCGCTCGGCTGGCGTCATGCTCGAAAGAATGACACCGACTTTCAATCCGAGGAATCGATGGATACGACCCATCCACTCGCTATCGCGCTCAGCCAAGTAGTCGTTGACGGTAACAATGTGAACGCCCTTGCCGGTCAAGGCGTTGAGATACGCGGGCAAGGTGGAGACCAATGTCTTACCTTCACCGGTACGCATTTCGGCGATGTTGCCTTGGTGAAGCGCTGCGCCACCCATGAGCTGTACGTCGTAATGACGTTGACCCAAGGTGCGCTTGGCTGCTTCGCGGACCGTTGCAAAAGCTTCAGGTAGCAAATCATCGAGATCTTCGCCGGCTGCAAGACGTGCGCGGAACTTCTCGGTCTGACCACGAAGGTCGGCATCGCTCAGCGCAGAAACCGCTGGCTCAAAGCTGCCTACTTCGGCGGCAATCTTTTCGAGTTGGCGAATATGACGGCCTTCACCAGCACGCAAAATCTTGTCGAGAAATGCCACAACAGCCTCTTTCTGCTCAAAATCTCATCTCAATGAAAGCCTTATCTTATTCCGAAACTGAGCTCATCTGCTCCGCGCTGCCACCCCGCTCCCCACCGCTGAAATCAGGGCTAAAACTGGGATATCCGCGGCCGCAAGGGCTCGTAGGGCCTCTCTCATCGACGAACCGGTCGTTACTACGTCATCTATAACGACAACCGGGCTCGCGATATTCCGCGCCGCTCGAGAAAGCGCAAATGAGTCGGCCACATTGGTCATACGTTCTCCTGCCGACAAACCTGCTTGGTCGCGCACTCGGCGAACCTCCGTCAGTGCTTGTTGCACAACCGGGACGCCCACGGCTTTTCCCACACTCGTGGCGAGTAAATCGCAATGGCTATATCCACGAATGCGATTCGCAGCACCGCTCGAAGGAATTGCGATTACAACGTACTGAGGCGATATTTTCAAACTCTTTAGTCCAACCGAAATTGCATGGGTAAGTATTCGTCGAGCGGCCCGATCATTCTCTTCCTTTGCGCGCAGAATTACTTCGCGAACCGACGGTCGATAATCGGCTAGGTAAGAATGGTTCACGCCATTGATGTGAGACGAAACCACTGCACTTTCCCAGGGCTGTCGACAGATAGCGCAGAGCCAGGACAACGGCTTAGGTCGATGCACAAGCACGGGTACAGAACACCCGATACATAGAGGCGGATAGATTAAATCGAGGAACGAAGACACGTGCACATCTTCGTTGACGATTATTTAAATAATCGGTCGCGCTTCGTCGCTGGGGATAACGTCAATCGGTGATGTAGAAATCTCGATGCCGGCGCGCTTAGGAAGCGTTAACACGAATTGCGATCCGCGACCAAGACTTCCCCAAGCTTGAAGTCGACCTTGATGAAGTTTTGCATCTTCCATCGCAATCGAGAGTCCAAGTCCTGTGCCGCCACGAACACGAGCACGTGAAGGGTCGGCGCGCCAAAAACGTTCAAACAGTCGTTGTGAGTCACGCGGCGCAAATCCAACTCCATAATCGCGAACCGCTAGCGCAACCGATTCATCATTCTCGGCGATATAAATATCAATTCCTTTATCCTCGCGGTGATCAATCGCGTTGGTAATCAGGTTGCGAAGCACGCGTTCGATTCGACGACTGTCAGCCGCGACGAAAACTGGCTCCGTTGGTGCATGGATAGTAATGATGCGCTCTTGGCTGGGATGCACGTAATCAACCGTGCGATTGACCAGCGCAGTCAGGTCAATCTCCTCAAGCTCCAGCACGGCCGCTTCAGAATCAAAACGACTGACCTCAAGTAAGTCAGACAAGAGCGCCTCAAATCGTTCAATCTGAGCAAAGAGCAGCTCTGCGCTGCGGGCGACGGCCGGCTCGAATTTGGTCCGGGACGAATAAATAACTTGCGCTGCCATTCGCAGGGTCGTCAGCGGAGTGCGGAGTTCGTGGGAAACATCGGAGACGAAACGCTGCTGCAATCGAGAGAGATTTTCCAAGCGAGAAATCTGCTGCTTAAGCGCAACCGCCATCTCGTTAAATGCGATTCCCAAACGTGAAATTTCATTCTCACCGATAACTTGCATGCGCTGATCGAGGTCTCCAGCAGAAAGCCGCTCAGCAATTTGCGCCGCATCTCGAATCGGAGACGTTATCTGGCGAATAACCAGCAGTGAGATCAATCCGACCATGAAAATAAGTGCGGCTCCCGCAACCCATAACGTTTGGCTAATCAGTGCAAATGTCTGGCGTTGTTCGGAAAGGCTAAAAAGTACGTAGAACTCATAATTGCCGACGGTAGGGATGCGAACAATGTTGCCAACCACAATTCCTGGAATGTGTCGACCATTGAGATAATCCAAATTTGTGCGTTGCCACAATTGAACTTTGCTCTTTCGAACTTTCGCGCGGAACGAGGATGGAATAGACGCGGGTGACAAGAGGTTCGAAATGCCCTGGTAATTCGGTTCCGAACCGCCCGCTGCCTGAATCGGAAAGAGCGCAACCTCGCGGCCAGATTGGTCGCCTACCGTCGGCGGCACCTGAAAAATATCAGAGACCATCTTCTTGGTGTCTGCCGCGCTTTGATACTGTGCGATGGTCAACTGGATATCCACCGATTGCGTCGTATCGCGCGCATCGGCTAAAGAGGTATTGAGCTTCTCTTTGAAGATACCGTCGGTCAAACGGCTGTTTAGTGCCGTTCCGATCAGCGAAATAATCATGATGGAGAGTAAAACGATTGAGCCGGTTACTCGCCACGCAAGCGATTGTCGCCAGCGAGCGACGGTAAACATTTAGTTCTGTCCCGCCTTGTAGCCAACGCCGCGAACGGTCACAATCAAATCTGGATTCTCTGGGTCATATTCAATCTTTGCGCGAAGGCGCTGGATATGAACATTAACCAAGCGAGTATCCGCTGCGTGTTGATAGCCCCAGACCTCACTCAATAGCGCTTCGCGAGTAAAAACACGCCCTGGGTCTTTAGCGAGAGCAACTAATAAATCGAATTCGAGTCGCGTGAGCGGAATGACCTTGCCATCACGGTTGATGGTGTGAGCAACTTGATCAATCAGGATGGAACCAATTTTGAGTGGTTCGGCCGTTGGAGTTGGACGGCGACGTAACTGAACTTTTATCCGTGCAAGTAGTTCCGGTTCTTGATACTGCGATTTCACTAAATAATCGTCGGCACCTGCTTCAAGGCCTGCGAGCTTGTCTGACGTCTCGCCGCGCGCCGTTGTCATAATGATGGGGACCATCGACTCTTGTCTAATTTGGCGAACAAGCTCAACACCATCAACGCCCGGCAACATCACATCCATCAGAATCAGATCCGGATTTTGGGAACGAAATACTTCCAGGGCTTCGTCGCCCCGGTTTACTAAATCAACCTCGTACCCGGCATTGTTCAGAACAATGCCGAGTACCTCTGCTAAATCGTGGTCATCTTCGACGACCATGATTAGGGTCATTAGGAACCGTGCTCCCAAGAGTTCAAGTAGAGATCCTGTGCAGCGGTGAGCTTGTCGACGGTTGCACCCATGCTCTCGAGCTTGAGGCGAGCAACTTCCTTATCAATCTCTGATGGCACATTGTGAAGTCCAGCAGACAATTCCTTAGCGGCCTTCAACAACCATTCTGCAGTCAGAGCTTGATCAGAGAATGACATATCCATTACTGAAGCTGGGTGGCCTTCAGCTGCACCCAAGTTCACCAAACGACCTTCAGCAAGTAACAAAATACGACGATTGTCCTTCATGACGTACTCGTCGGTCTGGTGGCGAATCTTTGAGTTCTTCTGCTTTGCATTCTGCTCGAGCCATGCAACGTCGATTTCAATATCGAAGTGGCCGGCGTTCGACAAGATGGCGCCATCCTTCATTACGGCGAAGTGCTCATCGCGAAGTACATCGCGGTTACCGGTCACGGTAACGAAGAAATCGCCTAGCTTTGCTGCATCAATCATTGGCATCACGCGATATCCCTGCATCAACGCATCGAGCGCCTTTGTAGGATCAATTTCGGTAACGATGACATCTGCACCCATACCCTTAGCACGCTCTGCCACGCCCTTGCCGCAGTATCCAAAGCCAGCAACGACGACGACCTTGCCCGCAACCAACGAGTTGGTTGAACGGAAGATAGCATCCATGGTGGACTGGCCGGTGCCATAACGGTTATCGAACATGTGCTTGGTGTCGGTGTCGTTAACAGCAATCATCGGAAACTTGAGTGCGCCATCTTTAGTCATCTGGCTGAGGCGAATCACGCCAGTAGTTGTCTCTTCGCAACCGCCGATGATGCCATCGATAAGTTCGGTGCGAGTAGTGTGCAAAGTATTTACCAAGTCGCAACCATCATCGAAGACCAAGTGTGGCTTGATATCGAGTGCCGCGTTGATGTGGCGGTAATAGCCATCACGGTCGATGGAGTTGTGTGCAAAGACGTTGATTCCGAATTCGTGGACAAGTGCAGCAGCGGTGTCATCTTGAGTGGAAAGTGGGTTTGACGCGCAGAGCGCGAGTTCGGCTCCGCCGGCCTTGAGTGCGCGCATCAAGTTCGCGGTTTCGGTAGTGACGTGCATACATGCTGCGATACGAACGCCAGCAAATGGTTGTTCCTTTTCGAAGCGCTCCTTGATCTGCGCGAGCACTGGCATGTTGCGCTCAGCCCACTCAATACGCTTCTTGCCTTCAGCGGCAAGCGCCGCATTTGCTACATCATGGGTAGAAGTATTAACAGACACAAGTGCTCCTCATAAGTTATTAGTAATTGGCCAGGCCTGGCTCGACTATAAGTATTGGAGAAGGCTACCCGATTATCTTTTGAACCTCTTTGGTGACCCGCTCAAGTTCAGCTTGAGACCCAGCCTCAACGTTGAGTCGTAGCAAGGGCTCAGTATTAGAAGGTCGGACGTTGAACCAGTAGCCCTGGCCAGTCACGGTAATCCCGTCTAGGTGATCAATCTCGTGACCTGCTTCATAGGCAGCCACGATTGCCGCCATTGATGCTTGCGCATCTGCGACGACGGTGTTGATTTCACCACTCGCGAGATAACGGTTGTATGGCTGGAAAAGTTCAGAGAGTGGCAGCTCGCTCTCCCCCAATTCCGCCAGCGCAAAGAGCGCGGCCAACATTCCAGAATCAGCCTTCCAAAAATCTGCGAAATAGAAATGTCCCGAATGCTCGCCGCCGAAAATCGCGCCGGTCTCAGCCATCATTTTCTTGATGTATGAATGCCCCACTCGCGATCGAACAGATACGCCACCATGTTCAGCAACAACTTCAGGCACGGCGCGCGATGAGATCAGATTGTAAATAATGGTCGAACCTGGTTTGCGCTTGAGTTCGCGCACTGCGACCAACGCGGTGAGCGCTGATGGATTAACGAGCTCGCCCTTCTCGTTCACCAAGAAACAGCGGTCGGCATCGCCATCGAATGCCAGTCCGATATCCGCACCTTCGGCCAGAACTCGTTTCTGCAAATCAACCAAGTTCTTTGCTTCAATCGGGTTCGCTTCGTGATTCGGAAAATTGCCATCTAATTCGAAATACATCGGCACTACATCAACATTGAGGCGCGCCATCACCGCAGGAGCCGTGTATCCAGCCATGCCGTTACCGGCATCGATGACTACCTTTAAGTGGCGGCCTGACGTCTGAGAAACAGTTGGAAATAGCGAGAGCAGAAAGTCAACATATTCATTCAATAAGTTTTCTTCGCGCACTTTTCCAGCTGGACGCAATTTGATTTCGACGCCGCGAGCGATCAAATCTTTGATGCGTAATAGCCCGGATTCTTGGCCAATCGGACGGGCACCACTCTTGCAGAGTTTCATTCCGTTGTATGCCGCGGGGTTATGGCTTGCGGTAAACATGATTCCCGGCAGGTCGAGCTTGCCCGAGGCGAAATACAACATATCGGTTGAGGCCAGCCCGATTCGGATCACATCCATACCTTGTGATGTCGCGCCATCAGCAAAGGCTTCCGCTAATTCGCTCGATGATGGACGCATATCTTCGCCCACGACGATCGTTCCTGGCTCGCGCTCTTCTTCGAGATAGCGAGCGAACGCCGCACCCACTGCAAAAGCAAAGTCGGGAGTTATTTGATCTTCGACCAGTCCGCGTATGTCATACGCCTTAATGATGGTGTTGAGAAATTCCAACGGATAGGTCATCGAGTCCGCCTTAATGCGTGAGTGATGGAATTAGTTAGGGATTGCGCGCAAATGTCCGCGCCGGCCAAGGTCCTGTTGGATGGGTTGACGCACAACAACGTCATTCTCTTCCCGTGTCACGGGCGCTGTTCCGGCTTCGCGAATCGCATCAGCGATTGCCATCAAATCATCACTGGATGGACCCACGTGATCCGCTTCCGGCTCTTGCTTAATAACTGTCCACCCACGTGGAACGCTCATACGCACGCTATGCACTTCACATAAGTCGTACGCATGCGGTTCAGCAAAGGTTGCTAGCGGTCCCAGCACTGCAACCGAATCAGCATAGATATAGGTAAGGGTTTTGGTAGCAATCTGTCGGCAACCGGTGCGCGAACACGACCTACCCATGCGCGCTGAACCGGTTCTCATGCTGCGAGATTAACCGAACTAAGCGAACAAATCGGGGATTTCGCTCGCTCACCACGCGTGCAAGGAGCAGAAAATTAGCCGCGTGAAATCACTCGGGCATCCGAATGTGGAACAGCCGCGGTGAGCAATACCGAACCCTGCGACAGCGGCATATAGCTAAACCCTGAGTTGATACCTGCCGCAAAAATCGCACCGCCATAAGTGTCGTTCTGGCCAGTGCTAATAGTTAAGCGATTGAGGCCAGCTCCGGGCTGCCATGATGCAAAGTGTGATCCCGACAGAGTCAGCGAACCACTCTTGCCATTCGTATCGCGCCACGAGATTGCGACGTTGAGGTTTGCGTGAAGATTGAGAAAGGCCAACGCCGGCAGTAATCCACCTGGATTTGCGACCAGCTTCGAGATTGGTGCGGCACTGGCGGACCAGGCAAAATCGGCGCTGCTCTTGGTGGGCGTACTCAAGACGCTGGCGAGGATCGGTTGGTCCGATGTGATGGCTAGCGCGAATGGTGCACTTGAAACCAAATTCTGAAGCGGGTAATCCACGACTCCGCCGTGCGCGACCTTGAGGCCATCCAGCCCAAGCGGTGCAAAGGAGCCATCGCGTGAATAGATAGTCGCACCGATGGTGGCATCGACTCCGCCGGGGACCAGCAACCGGACCGTCTCGTTTATCGGCGAAGCGGTGCTGCCATTCGTCAGCGCTGGGATTACCAACGACGTACTTGGTGCGGATACCGGCGAGACGAAATCAAGACCGAGCGACGACAAACCTTTACGGCGAATATCCACGAGCGAGGCGCTTACCTGGCCTGATCGCGTAATCGCATGAACGACAACCTGATCGCTGCCCGGTGCTAACGCATCGAGCGGAACGAACTTGTCACTGTTCGCCTTGATAGTGATTGTAGAAACCGGCAGCGCAACCTTTGCGGTGTAGGCAAAGAGGTCCACCACCGAATCACTCAATCCGCTATTCACCAGGTCGATACCGCCTTTGCTGGTGATGCCGGCTGAACCGCCAACAAACCACTGATCGGTAAGGCCGGCACTGCAAACACTCATGCCAAGCGATGAACCACTGTCGCGAGCCGAGTACAAAACGGAATTCGGAGAGCCATCGAAGAGCACACCATTGGTGATAGAGAATTTATACACGTGCGCGGGCGTTGCCTTGGTATTGCCTGCCTTAACCGTACGAGCGCCAAGTTGTGGCGAGGTCAATAGTGCAGTGCTTGAGCCCGCCGCATTATCCGCCGGACATGCAACGGCGGAGTAGGTCGACGTTAGACCGCCCAGAACGGCGGCTCGCGGTGCGACTTGGCTGACTGTCAATCCAAGAACGACTGCACCAACACCAATTAACAGGCGGCGATCGCGCGGAATGGTCACTCCGAATCACCTGCCTTAAGTGCGGCCAGTTCGCTGCGACGGCGGCCGGCTGGTAATGCCAACACAATGACCGCGAGCAACGCAATCAATTGAAGTGAAAGCAGCGCGCGGCGAGTAGTGCCATCGTTGAGCAAAGTGAGTTTGCCAGTTGATGTTGTCGTGAATTGCGTTAAGCCGTTAGTAGTGGGCGCGGCATGAACTGCGATGCCGCCGACTAATAAGTGCCACGACGAATCAAACTTTTCGGTCAACGTGATGGTTCCGGGTTGTACCAACGAATCACTTGAGCCAATATCGCCTGAATTAAGCGCGGTACGAGTGCGCAGCGCGTTTATCTCAGATACCCGCGGCAATGCTCCGACGACCTTCCACACGATTCCGTTTGTGGTCGCCGATGTACGCGAGAATCCGCCAACGCCATCGACACGGCGAGCGATTGATACGTCAACCGGATTTGTGAGAAAGACGTACTGGATTCCAAAACTTCCGATGACCGGGCCAGCCGTTGGTAATGTGCCGCTTACCAAGCCACGAATTGCATCGTCCAATACCGGTGGCAAAGCGACTACTTCATCCGGCTCGCCAAGTTGAAGATCGTTGCCGCGTGAGACGAAATACGCGGTATCCCCCGCGCCCTTGCTCGTAATAACTAAAGTCTTAGGTCGTGCCGGAACGTCGGCAAGCGAGGCGATAAATGCCGGAATGATCGATGCACGATTATTTTTCACCAGCGAGTTCGCGCCATCCGTGATAGTCCATGTCGTTGTGGTCGCAATTGAAAAGAGTGCAACCGCGACCGTGACAGCGCTCAAGATATGCCCCAAGCCCAGAGCGGATTCCCGCAAGTTCTTCATCAGCGACATCGCTGTTAAGAGCGTTGGCGCTAATACCAGCGTCTCGATTACCACGACGATGGAGCCAGAATAAAAAGTCCCAGAGCTTCCGTGTCCAAAAATGTGTAACGGTGCGATGGCAATAATGAAGGCATAAAGAACGACGGCGGCGAATCCCACTCGGCGTGATTCACGATGAATAAAGGCGTAACCAAGAAAAATCACGAATGGCGAGAAGACCCACCACCAGACCGATGACGGTGCGCCAGAAGTCAGTAGTGCAGCGCTCCATGGGTGAGCATCCGCAATCGGGAAGCCCGGATCCTGCAGAAATTGTGTGGGGTGAAGCAGCAACGTTGCACTCCACGGAAAGTTCAGCAGCCACGGGATGACAAGGAAGGCGAAGTATCGTTTTTCGGCGCTGAGGTCAGCGGTCATAAGAAAGGTGACTGGGGCCGCTTCTTTGATCTCCGAGCGACGGGCAATCACACGCTGACCCAGCAACCACGCGACAAC
>CAJAEK010000178.1 GCA_903938735.1 uncultured Actinomycetes bacterium
AATGGGGCGGCCCAGATAAGGCTGTTGCCGTTGCCGTAGATGTCACGAATGAAAGTGCGGTTGAGGCAGCGGTTGATGCAGCGGCGCTCGCTTTTGGCGGCGTGGACATTCTCGTGAACAACGCGGGACTTTCGATCAGCAAGTCATTGCTTGAGACCACGGTTGCGGATTGGGAGTTGCAGCACGCAGTAATGGCAAAGGGTTCATTCTTGTTTTCACGCGAGGCCGCCCGCGCCATGATTCACCAGAAAATGGGTGGAAACATTATTTACATCTCCAGCAAGAACTCCGTTTTTGCGGGGCCGAACAACATTGCGTATGGCGCAACCAAAGCTGATCAAGCACACCAGGTGCGCTTGTTGGCAGCGGAACTCGGTGAACACAAGATTCGAGTTAATGGAATTAATCCGGATGGTGTTGTTCGTGGCTCCGGAATCTTCGCTGCCGGTTGGGGCGCACAGCGCGCTGCCGTCTATGGCGTCGAAGAAGAGAAGTTGGGCGAATACTACGCACAGCGGACAATCTTGAAGCTCGAGGTCTTGCCAGAACATATCGGCGCAGCGGCATTCGCGTTGGTCAGCGGTGACTTGCCATTAACGACGGGTTTGCATATTCCTGTTGATGGTGGCGTTGCAGCAGCATTCTTGCGATAACGAATCAGAAGAATGTCTCATTTTGCAGCGATTGATTTAGGTGCATCCAGCGGACGAGTTGCCGTTGGATCACTCACCGATGGCACGCTGAGCTTTGAAATCATTCATCGATTTGGAAACGAGCCAATACGCAACGCTCAGGGCTCGCTGCTCTGGAATTGGGAGATGTTGAAGGCGGAGATTAAGACTGGCTTGAAAGCTGCCGCTGCAAAGTACGAACTGAAGTCGGTTGCGGTGGATACATGGGCAATCGATTACATTCTTTATTCAGATTCTGGTGGGGTGCTCGCGCCGACCTATTCCTACCGAGATGACCGCACAGACGCAGTAATGGAAATCGCACTTGATACATATGGAAAAGATGCGATTTACAGCGCTACTGGAATTCAATTCCTGCCATTCAATACCGTTTACCAACTCTTGGCTGCTCGAGATGCAGGGGAGTTAAATTCAGGAAAGTTTCTGATGATTCCTGACGCAATTAATTACGAACTTACTGGCATTTCATCAAATGAAATTACCAATGCGTCGACCACTCAATTACTTAACCCGAATTCGCGGGACTGGGATTGGAAGCTCATTGAAAGCCTCAATATTCCACACGCAGTGTTCCCAAAGCTACATGAGCCAAATACTTTGGTTGGGAAGGTGCGCAACCTCCCCGAGCTAAATGGCGTGGATGTTGTCGCAGTGGGATCACATGACACAGCGTCTGCCGTTGCCGGTGCGCCGCTGGAGAATCCTGAATCAGACGTCTACATATCTAGCGGTACATGGTCACTGGTCGGTTGTGAAATTAATGAACCCATTACCTCTGCCGAAGCGATGGCATTCAACTTAACTAACGAGCTTGGGGTTGAAGGCAAGGTTCGCTTGCTGAAGAACGTGGCAGGAATGTGGATCATCTCCGAACTTATTCGAGAATGGGCCGCTTCGGGGGAAAGTATTTCTGCTGCCGAGCTTGTTGAGTTAGCGCGGAGTGAGACTCAAAACAAGACAATTATTGATCCGAATGACCCACTCTTTATTCACCCCGGAAATATGGTTGAGCGCATCTGTTATTTGGCGGAAAAGCACGGGCAACCAATCCCGGTCGGCAAGGGCGCGATCGCACGTTGCGTATACGAAAGTTTGGCGAATAGTTATGCGCAAGTGATTGCGCAATTAGAGTCAGTGACGAAGAAGAAGTTCAATAAGATCTATGTGGTTGGTGGCGGTTCCGCAAATGACCTGCTCAATCAATTAACTGCAGATGCAACACAACTCCCCATTTCAGCAGGTCCAGTTGAGGCAACCCTGCTGGGTAATGTTGGAGTTCAGGCTATTCATGCTGGGGAGATTGCCGATCTAAAGGCGCTGCGCCAATTAATTCGAGCCTCGTTCGAGTTGAAGAGCTTCTTGCCCGCCTGAACCCCTCGACTTGCCCCGCCCCAAAATCCTGTAAACTCAGGTCACCACTTGGAGACGTCGCATAGCCCGGTCGAGTGCGCCTCACTGCTAACGAGGTAAGGGGTTAAACCCTTCAAGAGTTCAAATCTCTTCGTCTCCGCTCCTGTCACTAGCCGCATCAAAGCCAAAATTTCGGTGACTTTAAAAGAAAGTATTCATCGCTATTCTTTAGTTGGGCCAAACGTTTCCTAGTTCCTTATCGATTTCTTTGGCAGTGCTCTGCAACAACGGGCAAATCTTTGCCTTCAAATCTTCGATACTTACACGCGATGCAGGAACAGATACATTAATGGCGGCGTAAATACCGTTTACGTGGCTACCAATCGCCACTCCGATTGAGCGTAGACCGGTCTCCAACTCTTGATCAAGAATGCAGTAGCCATCTTTCCGAACTTTTTCCAATTCCCTCTTCATGGCGGATATAGTTTTAATACTTTGCGCGGTAGGTGGATTGAGCTTTATATCGGCCAAGCAGGCCTCTAGTTCACTCTTGGGAAGTTGCGCCAACATGGCTCGTCCCATTGAGGTGTAGAGCGCAGGTAGTTTTGAGCCGACCGAAAGTCCAATGGTCATTAAACGATTTGTTGAAGCTCGCGCTACGTAAACAACGTCTGGGAAGACTAACACCGATGCCGATGCCGATTCGTGAAGTTGATCAGCAATCAGATTCAAATGCTTTTGAACAATGTCGTTGAAGGAGAGTGTAGAGAGATATGTATATCCCAGTTCTAAGAGTTGGGGGCGTAGAAAGAAATATTTGCCATCAATTCCAACGTATCCAATTTCGACAAGTGTAAGAAGCAGTCGCCGAGTAGTTCCGCGCGAGAGGTCGGAGAGAACGGCAATTTCGCTGAGCGTCATACGGGCTTTTCCGCGATTGAAAGCAGTGAGCACGCGTAAACCGCGAATAAGTGACTGAACTGAGTCAGGATTGGTGGCCCGTTCCACAGTCCCCCCGTTCTAGCGGCTCGGATGATAAATAAATTGTTATGAGGCGGCCGTTGACTTAAGTCAGGCTAAACCGAAGAATAGCACAGATAACGAACAAATGTTCGCGATGCGAACAAATGAAAGTAGGGGGCATGGAGTTCATTCACGACACTAGAACCCCTCGGGTCATTTTTGCAGATAACGCACTCTCGCACTTGAAAGATGAAGTAACGAAAATTGGTGGGAGCAAGGTCGTACTCGTTTGCGATGAGAGTGCTCGGAGCGTTGCAGAGACAATTGCTGAAGAACTTAATAATTTGATTCGGCAAAAAGTTGACCACGTCGTCATGCATGTACCGGACGATTTTACTGAACCGATCATTGCGCTAGCTAAAAACTTGGGAATCGATATCGTTATAGCAGTTGGCGGAGGATCAGCTACCGGGCTTGGTAAAATTCTTGCATTAGAATGCAGAATTCCGTTGCTTGCAATCCCTACAACTTACGCTGGTAGTGAAATGACACCCATTTGGGGTCGTACAAAAAACAACATAAAATTAACGGGAACCGATCACTCGGTTCTTCCCAAAGTGGTTCTATACCAACCAAACCTCACCTACACACTTCCGCAATCAATCTCAGTGAATAGCGGAATGAACGCGATAGCGCACGCTGTCGAATCTCTTTACTCCCCGAAGCTTTCACCCCTGGTAGAGCTGGCTGCGCTCGAGGGAATATCTGTGATGGCGTCAGGGCTTCGCAAACTAGCTCAAAATTTTGAAGACCAATCAGCACGTGAAGAATTGTTCTATGGATCGATGTTATGCGGATTCACCCTAGGAAATTCCAAGATGGGTATTCATCACAAGATCTGTCACACACTTGGTGGGATGTTTAATCTTCCGCATGCGCCAATGCATTCTGCAGTTCTTCCGTATGCAGTGAAATACAACGAGAAATTTGCTCAATCTCAATTAGCAAAAGTAGCCAATATCCTCGGATCAGAAACTGCGAGCCAAGGGCTCTGGGACCTATCGACTGAAATTGGCGCTGAGTATGCACTCAAAAATCTTCAATTTTCTGAAGCAGATATTGAGAATGCCACCCAAGTGATTTCGAGCCAAGTGCTTGTTAATCCACGGCCGTTCGAACATGATTTTGTCGTCAAACTACTTAAAGCGGCAAATAACGGAACTCGCCCCGATGACGAGTCCTGGTAAATCAACCAAGCAGACGAGGAGAAATGTGCAATGGTTGAATCGAAAAGTAAGAAACTGATCGCGGGGGTTCTTGCGTCAGCAATGGCTCTTACCTTGGCTACTCAGTCGGGAGCATCTGCAGCGAGTGTAAAAACTCTTACGGTCGGATTTGTATCCCCTCAAACTGGTCCACTTGCTGGATTCGGTGAAGCTGATAAGTATGAAATCACCCAAATGACTGCATACTTCAAGAAGAATCCAATCACCGTTGGTTCTTCTAAGTACAACGTCAAAGTCATCCTAAAGGATGCACCAAACTCAGCAGCAGCTTCAACCGCAGCTTCTGATCTCATTAACAACAACAACGTTGATCTCATCTTGGCGTCCAGCACACCAGATATCGTCAATCCCGTATCGGATCAATGCGAAGCAAATGCTGTTCCATGTATTACAACTGTTGCGCCTTGGCAGGCTTATTATTTCGGGCGCCAAAAGGATCCAGCACACCCAGTTCCATTCAAATGGACGTATCACTTCTTTTGGGGTCTAGAAGATGTAATGGCTACATATGAAGATATGTGGAGCCAGGTCACCACAAATAATAAGGCCGGAGCACTTTGGCCAAATGATCCAGATGGACAAGCGTGGAGTGGTGCAAACGGTTTCCCCGCAACGACCAAGTCAATCGGAGTTTCAGTAACTGATCCAGGTCTCTATCCAGATGGAACCCAGGACTTTACTTCTCAGATCTCTGCCTTCAAATCTGCAGGAGACCAAATTCTCCTTGGAGTACCAATTCCACCCGACTTCACAACTTTCTGGAATCAGGCAGTACAACAGGGCTACAAGCCAAAGATCGCAACAATTGGTAAGGCTCTACTCTTCCCATCAGCTATCGAAGCTTTGGGTAAGAATGGTCAGAACTTGGGCACTGAAGTCTGGTGGCACCCAACCTCTCCATTCAAGAGCAGCCTAACCGGACAGACTGCAAAGGCACTTGCCGCTGCGTATGAAAAGGATACAAAGAAGCAATGGACTCAGCCTCTTGGCTTCTCCCATGCACTCTTTGAAGTCATGGCTGCTGCTGTGAAGTCAGCCGGTTCTACCGATAAGGCAAAGGTTGCTAAGGCAATATCTAAGCTCAAGGTAAACACAATTGTTGGAACAGTGGACTGGACTTCAGGACCTGTACCAAACGTTGCAAAGACACCTCTCGCTGGCGGACAGTGGCGCGCAGGCGTCAATGGCCACAAGTACGACCTAGTTATTGTCTCTAATAAGACAGCACCGATGGTTCCACTTGGCGGCAAAGTTCAAGCACTGAACTAATAAACAAGTGAAGCGGGCGATCCCAATGGCGGGATCGCCCGCCTTCATGATGAATTACTCCCAACAACTATTAAGAGCACGAAAGGCAGGTAAGAGAATGAGTGTCCACTCCAATGAAAACCTGCTCTCTGTCGCTCAGATTCAAAAGAGATTCGGCCGAGTTGTTGTCGCTGACGGGATCACTTTTGATGTGAAAAATGGCGAGGCATTAGGAATTGTTGGACCCAATGGTGCTGGTAAGTCGACGCTTCTCAATCTCATCAATGGCAATGAAACCTTGGACGCCGGAGAAATTAGTTTCCGAAACGAGTCGCTGAACTCATTGAATCCCGCAGAACGAAATCACAAAGGAATTGCTCGGACTTTCCAAATCCCCAAGCCTTTTGCCGACATGACGGTCTATGAAAACGTCTTAGTAGGAAGCACTTTTCAAGGCAAACGGCTAAACAACAAACGCGCCAGTGAAATCGCGATTGAATCAATTTCTCGTACTGGCCTAGAAGAATATTTCAACACCCCGGCCGGAAAGCTGCGCTTGCTCGATCGTAAGCGGCTAGAACTTGCTCGCGCACTAGCATGCCAGCCACAAGTGCTTCTGCTTGATGAAATTGCTGGCGGTCTCACCGATTCTGAACTGCCCATCTTGCTCGACATAATTCGTGAGCTCAATTCAAGTGGCGTCACTATCATTTGGATTGAACATATAGTCCACGCATTAGTCTCGGTCGTCCATCGCCTCATGTGTATTGCTGGAGGCGAGCTCATCGCCATCGGAAAACCTCAAGAAGTTCTGGCGAATTCGAAAGTTATTGAACTTTATCTCGGAAGCGACTTTGAAGTTGGTGGGGTAGCATGAGTCTTCTTGAAGTCAATAACATTGAAGCAAGGTATGGCGATCTCAAAGCGCTCTTTGGAATTTCGCTTGCCATAAATCCGGGTGAAGTGCACTCTGTAATTGGTGCAAATGGTGCTGGTAAATCGACGTTATTGAAAGTAATTGCAGGAACACTGCCAGCCACAGCCGGTTCGCTCACCTTTCATGGCCAAGATCTGGCCCACCTCTCTGCCTATAAGAGAGTACGTGCTGGAATCTCACTAGTTCCCGAGGGCCGGAGAATTTTCTCTTCGCTTACCGTGGAAGAAAATCTTAAAGTAGGCAGTTACTCTCGTCGTAAGGGACACTGGAATCTCAACAACATTCGAGACCTCTACCCACTCCTTGCCGAACGCTGGGACCGAATTGGCTTTCACTGCTCGGGCGGCGAATTACAAATGCTTGCCATCGCACGCGCTCTCATGGCAAACCCCGACCTACTTCTAATCGATGAAGCATCATTGGGTCTTGCCCCCGTGGTTGTAGCACAGGTCTATGCCTCACTTCCTCACATCACTTCGCAAGGAACAGCTGTCCTACTAGTTGAGCAAGATATGCAGCAAGCGCTTCGCGCATCCACCCACACCTCTGTGTTACTTGAAGGCAAAGTAGTTCTGGAAGGTTCCTCGAGTGCCCTCAATAAAGATGAGATTAAGCGGGCTTACTTCGGTATGGAGGGACGCGCATGATCTGGACTAACGCGATCATTCAAGGTCTGCTCACGGGCGGCCTCTACGCACTTCTTGCCTGCGGTCTCTCGCTCATCTTCGGTGTTATGCGTATCGTCAATTTGAGCCACGGCGATTTTTCTATCTTGGCTGCCTATGGTGTTGTTGCACTAGCGATGCATACCAATTTGATTCTTGCGATAGTTTTGGTTTTGCCAGTGATGGCGTTCTTGGGTTACTTCTTACAACGGGGAATCCTGAATCGCTCCCTCAGTAAAGGTGCACTCGCCCCACTTCTTATCACTTTTGCATTTAGCATCATTATTCAAAATCTCTTGCTTCAGATCTTTAGTTCAGATAATCGCAGCGTTCAAAGCGGTCGCTTTGCTTCCATGAGTTTCAAGATCACTAAGAATTTGCAGATTGGCGCACTTCCACTCCTTACTTTCATTGTTGGGGTATTGCTCACCTTGGGGCTGCATTACTTCCTTACCTACTCACGTGTGGGACGCGCTTTACGCGCCTCCAGTGATGATCCAGGCGCGGCTGATCTCGTGGGAATAAATAACAAGCATATTTATGGCATCGCCACCGCCATTGGCCTCTTTGCGGCAGGAATTGGCGGCGTCCTCTTCGGCATGCGTACGCAATTCGCTCCCAGCTTTGGTCCCATCGCACTCATCTTCGCCTTTGAGTCAGTGATTATTGGTGGCCTTGGTTCACTGTGGGGAACGTTGATCGGTGGAATCGTTCTGGGAATTGGCCAGAGCATTGGAGCTCAAATCCAACCGTCTTATGGAGTCCTAGCGGGCCACTTAGTCTTTATCGCCATTTTGATATTCCGCCCACAAGGCCTGATGCCAAAGCAGAAGGGAAAATAATGGAAATTTCATACGTTGTTTCGCGCGGCACCAGACTCAATAAAGTTCTGCCCTTTATTTTTGCAGCGCTGCTCTTGGCTCTTGTGGCGCTTCCTAAGGTATTGGCAATTCCTTATCAGGTGAAATTTGTACAGGCTTTTATCCTCATCATCTTGGCCACAATGTGGAATTTGCTTGCTGGATTTGGCGGTTTGGTATCGATCGGTCAGCAAGCTTTTATTGGTATTGGCGCCTATTCGTTGGTTTATATCTCGGATATCCAAGGTATTAATCCATTTGTAGCACTTGCACTCGCAGCTGTTCTATGTGGAGTGTTCGCTCTCCCACTCTCCTTCCTCGTCTTTCGACTCTCCGGTGGCTATTTCGCTATTGGAACTTGGGTGATTGCGGAAATCATCAAACTGTTTGTGGTTCAGGTAAAGACCTTAGGTGGTGGATCTGGAATCTCCCTAGGTGCATTTTCTGGAATGGGTCGCGAGACCAGAATTGCGGCAATTTACTGGAGCGCGTTAGTAGCAATCTTTCTCACCTTGCTCTCCACGATTTTGTTGATGCGCAGTAAGTTGGGCTTGGCTCTTACTGCTATTCGCGATGACGAAACCGCAGCAGGAGTTCTTGGTGTCAACGTCCTTCGCAATCGTCGCAGCGTCTTTGTAATGGTCTCCATGGGATTTGGTCTTGCTGGGGGATTAATCGCTATGAGCAATCTGCGCGTTCAACCCGATGACATCTTTAGCGTCAATTACAGCGCCATCATGATCTTCATGGTCGTGATTGGAGGCCTCGGAACAATCGAGGGACCGATTTTCGGCGCCATCATTTATTACTTCCTCCAAGATCGTCTGAAGGATTACGGAACCTGGTACCTAATTATTCTTGGTCTACTTGGAATTGCAATTGTTTCGCTGGCTCCTGAAGGACTGTGGGGCTGGATTTCACGGAATAGATTCTCACTTTTTGCTACGAAATATCGTATTTCGCAGATGAGTAAAGAAAGAGGTGCATGATGGCAACATCAGAGTCAGAGCTCACCGCTGAAGTGATTGCGAGTTTTGGAAATACAACTGACCCGCGATTAAAAGAGATCATGCAGTCATTGGTCAAGCATTTACACGCTTTCGCGCGAGAAATTCGAATTACTGATGAGGAGTGGCTCTTCGCCATGGATTTCCTTACTCGAACAGGACAGATGTGTTCCGATGTGCGGCAGGAATTTATTCTGCTTTCAGACACGCTCGGGTTATCTAGTCTGGTTGATCTCATCAACCACTCAAAGGGTGACGACCGAGCAACGGAACCCACTATTTTGGGGCCTTTCCACGTGGCCAATTCCCGTCTGCTCAATTACGGCGATTCCATCGTCACCCGCTCACTCACCGAAGGTGAGCCAGCAATTGTTCGAGGTCGCGTAGTCGATGTCGACGGCAACCCCATTTCTGGCGCGATGATCGATGTTTGGCAGACCGATGCCAATGGCCTTTATGACATTCAAGAATCTAACGATGTCAGCGGCAATTTGCGTGGCCTCTTTAAGGCCGACGCCGATGGTAAGTACGAGTTCCGAACTATTCGCCCAGTGCCGTACCCAATTCCAGCTGACGGCCCAGTTGGAAAGATGCTTCGTTCTGTGAGTCGTCATGAGTGGCGCGCAGCTCATATTCACGCAATCGTTGAAGCCCAGGGATATCGACAAGTTACTACGCATATTTTCGATAAAGAGAGCAAATATCTCGATAGCGATACCGTCTTTGGCGTAAAAGAATCTTTGATCAAAGAATTTGTTAAGCAGCCTGATGGCAATCTTTTGCTGGAGTATGACTTTGTATTGGTCAAAGGGTAGAAAATGATCAACAAGGTCGTCTCTTCCCCTGACGAAGCAGTCGCTGATATTGGCGATGGTTCGTCTATCGCCGTTGGGGGATTTGGGTTAGTCGGCGTTCCTAATGTATTAATTAAGGCGCTCTTCAATAAAGGCAGTAAGGAATTGCGAGTTGTCTCCAATAACTGTGGAGTAGATGGCGGCGGTTTGGGCATTCTTCTTGAAGCTGGCCGAATCGCACATGTGACCGCCTCATATATTGGAACAAATAAAGAATTCGAACGGCAGTACCTAGAAGGTTTGATCGAACTCGAACTCACTCCTCAAGGAACACTGGCAGAGAAGATGCGTTCAGGTGGTGCCGGCATTCCCGCTTTCTATACGCCTGCAGGTGTGGGAACTTGGGTGGAGTCAGGAGAGTTGCCGACAAAGTTTGATGGGGCTGGAAATGCCATAAAGTTCGGAAAGCCTCGCCCAAGACGAGAATTTCACGGTGAGCAATACATTTTAGAGGAGACAATCACGACCAACTTCGCGCTGGTGCGTGCTTATAAAGCGGATACCCAAGGAAATTGCATCTTTAGAAAATCAGCTCGCAACTTTAATCCCAATGCGGCCATGGCAGGACGAATCACCATTGTCGAGGCTGAAGAGATTGTCGAAGCCGGTCAGTTAGATCCCGAGTCAATCCATCTACCTGGAATTTATGTGAAGCGAGTTGTTCAGCTCACTCCAGAGGAGTCTGCTAATAAAGGTATTGAGCAACTTACTGTAAGAAAGCGGGCCTGATATGGCACTAACTCGCGAAGGACTTGCTCAACGTGCTGCATTGGAATTACGAAATGGCGAATACGTTAATTTGGGTATCGGACTTCCCACCTTAATTCCCAACTACTTAGATCCCAAAGTTAAAGTAATTCTCCACTCCGAAAACGGATTGCTCGGCGTCGGCCCGTATCCCTTCGAAGATGAAGTTGATCCGGATCTCATCAATGCTGGTAAAGAAGTTGTCACGACGCTACCGGGCGCATCATTTTTCGACTCTGCCCTCTCATTCTCAATGATTCGAGGCGGAAAGGTCGATGTCGCTATTCTAGGTGCCATGGAAGTTTCAGCCAGCGGTGATTTAGCCAACTGGATTATTCCCGGAAAATTAGTCAAAGGTATGGGTGGTGCGATGGATCTAGTCCATGGCGCTGGTCGAGTGATCGTTCTTATGGAGCATCTCTCGAAAAATGGAAAGTCCAAGTTATTGGATAAGTGCACTTTGCCATTGACCGGCACTCGAGTCGTTCATCGCGTGATCACCGATCTCTGCGTTATGGATACATCTGATGAAGGTTTTCTTCTTCGCGAACTCGCACCTGGTGTTAGCCTTGAAGAAGTAATTGAACATACAGCAGCACAAGTAATCGATAGAAGGAGCTAGGCGATGTCAACAAATAATGGCGTAATAGAGACTGATGTACTGATTGTCGGTTCTGGCCCGGCCGGATTAACAACGGCAGTCGGATTGGCCAGCTTGAAGGTCAATCACATTGTGATTACCAAGTATCAATGGACGGCTAACACGCCCCGAGCCCACATCACCAATCAGGCCGCCATGGAAATCTTCCGTGATTTTGGTGTTGAAGCAGATGTCATGGAGAAGGCAACCGAACATAGTTTTATGGGCGATACCGTCTTTTGTATCAGCCTGGTCGGCGAGGAGATTGGCCGTATTCGCACCTGGGGCATCCACCCTCGTCGCGAAGCAGATTATGTTCTCTCTAGCCCAACTCTCAATTGCGACATCCCACAAGATTTACTGGAGCCAATTCTGCTCACTCGCGCCGCAGAGCAAGGTTCTAAAGTCCGTTTCAGCACTGAATTCATTCGGTATGAAGAAGACGCGACCGGCGTTACCACCACAGTGCTCGATCGTATCTCTGGCGTGGAGTATCAAATTCGCAGTAAGTATTTGATCGGCGCCGATGGTGGCCGCTCGAAGGTAGTTGAGCAAGCTGGACTTCCTATGGAAGGTCAAATGGATGTCGCCGGCTCTATGAATATTGTCTTCAAAGCAGATCTCACCAAATTTGTTGCTCATCGCCCGAGCGTTCTTTACTGGGTACTCCAACCTGGTTCAACCATTGGCGGAATTGGGCTTGGCCTCGTTCGCATGGTTCGCCCGTGGAATGAATGGCTGATTGTTTGGGGTTACGACATCAGTAAGCCGGCTCCAGAAGTAACTGACGAAATGGCGATCTCCGTTGTGCGTAATCTCGTAGGAGATCAAGAACTAGAGGTAGAAATAACCTCTACCTCTGTCTGGGGCAACAACAAGATGTACGCCAAGGAATATAACAAGGGTCGCGTTTATGCGATGGGCGATGCCGCCCATCGTCACCCACCTTCAAATGGATTGGGATCCAATACCTCAGTACAAGATGCCTATAACTTGGCCTGGAAGCTCGCCTATGTTCTCAAGGGCAAGGCTGGCGAAGCGCTCCTTGATTCCTATAGCGTAGAGCGCGCACCTGTAGGAAAGCAGATTGTGCTTCGTGCAAACAAGAGTATTGAAGAGTTCGGTGCAATTCTTGAAGCACTCGATGTTCTCGGCACCAACGACCCCGTCGTCATGCGCAGAAACATCGAAGCCCGTCGCGATAACACTCCTGAAGGTGCAAAGCGCCGTGAAGATCTCCGCAAAGCTCTGGAACTCAAGGATTATGAGTTCAACGCACATGGCGTCGAGATGGGGCAGCGTTATACATCGAGTGCAGTTGTGAAAGATGGCACTCCCGAACCCGCATATACGCAAGATCCAGAACTCTTCTATCACCCAACAACTTGGCCAGGAGCGCGCCTACCGCACGTCTGGTTAGGTAAAGATGGGTACAAAGTCAGTGCCAAAGATTTGGGTGGCCAAGGTCGATTCTCACTCTTCACCGGCATTTCGGGCGGAGCTTGGGAGCAGGCCGCAAATAGAGTCGCAACTGAATTAGGTATCGATATTGCGCCGTACATCATCGGCCCAGGCCACACCTACACCGATCTTTATGACGACTGGGCTCGCGTTCGCGAGGTCTCGGAAGCAGGTTGCGTCTTAGTTCGCCCTGACAACTTTGTTGGCTGGCGCAGCAATGATCTTCCAAAGGATCCATATGCAGTCCTACTTGCAACAATGAAGTCAATTTTGAGTCTGGCGTAATTTTTTATGACTGCATACATTGTCGATGCCGTGCGCACCCATGTTGGAAAATATGGGGGTGCACTGGCCAATACCCGGGCCGACGATCTTGCAGCATCAACAATCGCTGCACTCCTTGAGCGAAATGGTGTCGCCGGCAAAGATATCGATGAAGTGATTTTAGGAGCCGCCAATCAATCAGGTGATGACAATCGCAATTTAGCGAGAATGGCGCTTCTCTTAGCTGGTCTGCCGGAAAGTGTTCCGGGCTATACCGTTAATCGACTCTGTGCATCCGGACTTCAAGCAATTGCATCGGCGGCAGAGGCGATAGAGGCTGGCCGCACTGATCTAGTGATCGCAGGCGGCGCAGAATCTATGACGAGAGCGCCATGGGTTACAGAAAAACCCGGAAAGGCCTGGGCGAAACCTGGACCAATGTTTGATACGGCGCTTGGCTGGAGATTTGTGAATCCAAAAATGGCCGAACACGACTCTGGTCGCTCAGTGCTTTCATTGGGCGAAGCAACCGAAAAATTGGCGAAAGAGCATGCAATATCTCGAGTTGATTCAGATTCCTGGTCTGTTCAATCTCATCAGCGTGCTGCATCGGCATGGAAATCTGGTTTCTTCAGCGATTCGATCATTGCAGTCCCTGGCAGTGAATCCCTAGCTATGGATGAAACCGTGCGGGAATCGACTACCGCCGAAGCACTAGCAAATCTCAAAGCATCATTCTCTAAAGAGGGGATCATTACCGCTGGTAGCGCCTCACCGTTATCAGATGGTGCCAGTGCCGTAATGGTTGTCTCTGAGGCTGCACTCAAGAAATTTAATCTCATACCACGGGCAGAAATTCTTGGCTTTGATGCCGCCGGCGTACTCCCATATCAATTTGGATTTGGTCCGGTTCCTGCAACTCAAAAGCTTCTGGCTCGTCTAGGCATGTCGATATCTGATCTACAGGCGATCGAAATCAATGAGGCTTTTTCTGCTCAAGTCCTAGTATGCATTCGAGCACTGGGATTAGATGAGAGCAAAGTAAATAGTCGTGGCGGCGCAATTGCGCTAGGCCATCCATTGGGCTCTTCGGGAAGTCGTTTAATAGGTACATTACTCAAGCGCATGGAGTCGGATGATCTTGAAATCGGACTCGCGACCCTCTGTATAGGCGTTGGACAAGGCGCCTCGATGGTAATTAAGCGAGTTTAGGCTCACCATGAATCGCCATCGATTTTCTCTTTAGAGTCAAGTACCCTAAAGCCCCTCGGAGATTCAAAACCTCTCGTCTCCGCTCTTGAGCATAAATATCCGTCTTTTTTAATTACTAAGACGGTTTCGGATATATATGACTGAACCTTTGCCCACTTTTTCCCCACTTTTCATTTACAACGCTGATTGCGCCAATAGGATTAACTAAATAACCGAGAGGAACACCTCATGTCTGATAACCGTCCTTTAACGGGAGATAACCCAAAGCCATGGTTCAAGAAAAAGCGGATTATCATTCCTTTGGCCTTTCTCGTTCTTGGAGTCTTCGGTTCCCTAACAGGGAAATCTGGCACTTCGTCTACTGGAGGGGGAGGCACTGAACACTCGTTCCAGCCAAAAGGCGTCAGCAATCTAATTGGCTGGTTCATGGGAAACAAGCGGCAAGAAAGCCTTGCTCGCTGAGTTGTTTTGCCTATGTTTTGCCCATGAGTTAGAAGAATTTATGGTTATTTACAAGGTCTAATCACCCTGTAAAGTGCCTTATTAAGCGTAGATAAGGGTTGAACTAAACCTCATTCCCTCACTGCTAACGAGGTAAGGTGTAAAAACCTTCAAGAGTTCAAATCTCTTCGTCTCCGCCATAGTCCATACCCTTCTGGTCAGGAGCTGTCATGCAGAACATTGAAGCCTTCAATAATCACTTGCCGGTCAAGGTTCGCTTTGGTGAGGGTAAGGCTGAGACGCTCGCTGATGTGATTGCTGAGTTCAACGCAACCAAGGTCTTCCTCATGGTCGACGAGGGAATCGGCAAGTTCAACCCAGCAGCGCAAGCAACTATCGAGAAGCTTTCTGCTCACAAGAATTTAACAATCACCACTTTTGAAAAGCCAGCGGGCGAGCCCACCATCGAGATGGTGGATGACGCAACCAAGGCGCTAACAGCGTCGAAGGCAGAAGTAGTCGTGGCGCTCGGCGGCGGATCAGTCATTGATACGGCGAAGGCTGCTCGTCTCTGTTCTCAACTCGGAATAACCTTCCGTGAATTTCAGTCCCGCACACCTGAATATCCTGTGCGCACCGTTGCGCTCATCGCTATGCCCACATCTGCTGGTACTGGTTCTGAAGTTTCTGGTGGTTCTGTTATCTCCGATCCTGCCGCCGGTCGCAAGGCAGGTATTGCCAAC
>CAJAEK010000179.1 GCA_903938735.1 uncultured Actinomycetes bacterium
GAGAATCCACCAAAGACCACCGAGTGAATCGCGCCGAGCCGCGCACACGCCAACATCGCCACTGCTGCTTCCGGAATCATCGGTAAATAGATAGCGACGCGATCGCCCTTCTTCACGCCCAGCTCAATCAAAGCGTTCGCTGCCTTCTTTACATCGCGCAACATCTCGGCGTAGGTGATGGTGCGGGTATCGCCCGGTTCGCCTTCGAAATAAAAGGCGACTCGATCACCACGACCTTCTGAAACATGTCGATCTAAACAGTTGTACGAGGCGTTGATTTTTCCGCCGATAAACCATTCGGCGAATGGTGATTTCCAATCCAAGACGCGTGACCATTTCTGATCCCAATGCAGAGCGCCAGCTTGCTTCTCCCAAAACGCTAATCGATCGCGCGCTGCTTCTTCAAAAAGTGCGGGTGTTGCGTTTGCTTGCGCCACGAATTCTGGCGATGGTGCAAAGGTGCGGTCTTCTTGTGAGAGGTTATCTAGCGCTTCGCTCATGTTTCCACGGTACCAGCGGGCAGTTTTCCACACCATAGCTTTGCCACAGCTTTTTGATTTCCCAGCAAATTTCTCAGCGCTCGCGCCTAACTTCCCGTTGTCGCCTCGTAATCCGGGGCACATACATTTGAGGAGTTCTAACTATGTGGAGTGCAATCTTTCTCGCCGCCTCGCGTTTACATCTCATCACTACCGCCATCCATGCCGTCGGCCGGGTTGTCGTCATGCTGTCACATTCGAACTTTGGGCTGATTGGGCTGGACCGGCTCTTTACGCATTTCGGGTTTTAGTGGCTAGCGGGTTTTAGTGGCTAGCGGGTTCTAGCCAGCGGGATATGCGGGAAATGAACAGGCGCGGGCCTTGGTACCCGCGCCTGTTTTCGCTTTCGCCTAAAATATGGTGGAATTGCCCGTAAGCCTCACCGCGCCCAGTGTTGCGCCCCCGGTCGAGATTTACACAACGACTTCGGGAGATAAAAATGCCAATTGCAACCCCAGAAATTTATGCCGAAATGTTGGATCGCGCCAAGAAGGGCGCCTTTGCATATCCAGCTATTAACGTTTCATCTTCACAGACACTGATCGGTGCAATTCGCGGATTCCAAGAAGCAGGTTCAGACGGAATCATTCAAATCTCTTGGGGCGGCGCGGAATACCTTTCGGGTTCAACCGTGAAGAACATGGTGGACGGTGCGGTGGCGTTGGCCGAGTTCGCACACATCGTGGCAAAGAATTACAAAGTAAATATTGCAATCCATACCGATCACTGCCCAGCAGAAAAGTTGGATGGCTTCATGCGTCCACTTCTTGCTATCGGCGCCGATCGCATCAAGTCCGGCAAAGGTCCACTCTTCAACTCACATATGTGGGATGGCTCTGCAGTTTCAATGCCAGAGAACATGAAGATCGCGGATGAGCTTTTGACCGCATCGGTTGCCGCAAAGACCATTCTTGAAATCGAAATCGGCGTTGTCGGTGGCGAAGAAGATGGCATCGAAGCAAAGCACGACGCGAAGTTGTACTCGACCCCAGAAGACGCGCTTCTTACCTTGGAAACACTGGGTGCTGGCGAGCGCGGTCGTTACATGGTCGCCGCAACATTCGGTAACGTCCACGGCGTCTACAAGCCAGGAAACGTTGTTTTGCAGCCAGCAATCTTGAAGACCCTTCAGGATGCGGTCGCCGCAAAGCTTGGCCAACCAGCCGGATCAAAGCCAATGGACCTTGTCTTCCACGGTGGCTCAGGTTCACTTCTTTCCGAGATTCGTGATTCTTTGGATTACGGCGTCGTCAAGATGAATATCGACACCGATACCCAGTACGCATTTACTCGTCCCGTTGTGGATCACGTCTTTAAGAATTACGACGGCGTGCTCAAGATTGATGGCGAAGTCGGCAACAAGAAGGCATATGACCCACGCGCATGGGGCAAGGCAGCAGAAGCTGGCTTGGCTGCACGCGTTGGCGTTGCTTGCGAAGACCTTCGTTCAACCGGCACATCGATTAACGCTTAATGCCAGCACTCGTTCTGCTCGGCGCTCAATGGGGCGACGAAGGCAAAGGAAAAGCGACCGACTTGCTCGGTGATCGCGTTGATTACGTTGTTCGTTATCAAGGCGGCAACAACGCTGGCCACACCGTTGTTATTGGTGACCAGAAATACGCGCTCCACCTTTTGCCATCAGGAATCTTGAGCCCCAACGTCGTACCGGTTATCGGTAACGGTGTTGTAATTGATCCCTCTGTTTTGCTCGAAGAGATCAAGGGTTTGAACGAGCGCGGTATCGATACCAGCAAGTTGAAGATCAGCACCAATGCGCATTTGATTACGCCGTATCACCGCACTATCGACAAGGTCTCCGAGCGTTTCTTGGGTAACAGCAAGATTGGTACGACCGGTCGCGGCATCGGACCTGCGTATGCAGACAAGATCAATCGCATTGGTATTCGCGTACAAGATCTCTTTGATCCATCCATTTTGCGTCAGAAGATCGAAGGCGCACTTCGCGATAAAAACCAGGTTCTGATCAAGGTCTTTAACCGCAAGGGCATCGAGATTGAAGAAGTCCTGAACGAGTACTTGGGATATGCCGAAGTCCTTCGTCCCTATGTTGCAGACACTGTTTTGTTGTTGGATCAAGCGCTGAAGGCCGGCAAGAACGTTCTGCTCGAGGGTTCACAAGGCACTTTGCTCGACGTTGATCACGGCACATACCCATTCGTTACATCTTCAAACCCAACTGCGGGTGGCGCTTCGACTGGTTCCGGCATCGGACCAACAAAGATCACACGCGTTATCGGCATCGTGAAGGCCTACACAACTCGCGTTGGTTCAGGCCCTTTCCCTACCGAGTTATTTGATGAAGATGGCGAAAAGTTGCGCACCATCGGTGGCGAGGTCGGCGTGACCACCGGTCGCAACCGTCGTTGCGGTTGGTATGACGCTCCGATTGCTCGTTATGCAGTGCGCGTTAATGGTTTGACGGACTTCTTCCTCACCAAGCTCGACGTGTTGACTGGCTGGGAGAAAATTCCGGTCTGTGTTGCTTACGAGATTGATGGCAAGCGAGTGGAAGAACTTCCGTCTTCACAGACCGATTTCCACCACGCAAAGCCAATTTACGAATACTTGCCAGGGTGGAGCGAAGACATCAGC
>CAJAEK010000180.1 GCA_903938735.1 uncultured Actinomycetes bacterium
CTGACCGGGGTAGACATCGAAGTCCACGCCGCGAAGCACATGTACGGCTCCGAATGACTTGTTGATGCCGCGTAGCGAAAGAATTGGTTCAGTCACGGATCTTCCTCAAGCTTTCTGTCGTCACGATATTTGGGGGGTGGGGTGTGCGGGGAGTTGAACTCTAGTTTATTTGAGCGTGATTTACGAGGTCCTCGGCTAGCCCCAAGCTCTTCAGGAAACCCTCGGGAAAGCGAAAGGCCCGCCGGATTTCTCCGACGGGCCTTTCGTTACTTGTTATTCAGACTTACTTGACGCCGTTAGCGGAGCAAGCAGCTGCACCTGCGATATCGCAAATGTTCTTAGCAGTGGTCTGACCTGAAGTCACAACAGCCTCGACGTTAGCCTTGGTGATTGCGATTGGCTTCAAGAGGTATGAAGGTACGTTGACCTTGCCCTGTGAAACCTTCTGGTTAGCCAAAGTTGCCTTCTGTCCCTTGAGCAATGCAACTGCAAGAGCAGCAGCACCGTTAGCCTCGAGAGCGTATGGCTTGAAGACGGTGTTTGAAAGGTCACCAGTCAAGATTGCAGCAAGACCTGCGTCTGATGCATCCTGGCCTGAAACGCAGACCTTGCCGTTAAGACCGTTCTTCTTCAATACTGCAACAGCAGCAAGTCCGAGACCTTCGTTAGCTGATACAACTGCATCAAGCTTTCCGCCAGCCTTGGTCAACATCTGCTCGAAGATAACTCCACCCTTGACGTTATCCCAATCTGGTACTGACTGATCAGCAACGAGGGTTCCGCCGTTAGCCTTGAGGTAAGGACCAACTACAGATGCGTAGCCTGCCTTGAACAAGGTTGCGTTGTTATCGGTTGGTGAACCGTTCAAGTACACAACGCGTGGGTTCTTAACACCCTTTGCCTTAAGGCAGTTAACGATGCCGGTTCCCTGGAGAACGCCAACGTAGGTGTTGTCGAATGAAACGTAGTATGACTCTGAACCACCGAGTGTCAGGCGGTCATAGTCGATTGTTGGAACGCCTTGTGCCTTCGCCTTGTTCTGTACTGCGATTGAAGAAGGTGAATCCAAGTTAACTGTTACAAGAACCTTTGCGCCTGAAGACAAGAACTGATCAGCAATTGTCTGGAAAGCGGTCTTGTCACCGTTTGCGTTCTGGATCTTTACAGCAACACCAGCAGCATCGAATGCCTTCTGGAGAGCTGGACGGTCATAGGTTTCCCAACGGTTTGAAGAAGCAGCATCTGGAAGGATGACGCCAACGAAGCCTGCGGCTGCGTGAGCTGATGTTGCTGCAAAACCGGAAAGCGCAAGAGCAGCTGTTGCAAGACCAGCTACGAGCGCGTTACGACGCTTTGACATATGTTTGTTTACCTTTCGAAGGGTCTTATTCGTGGTCAAACCTGCTTTGACCGCGGGTCGAATAAGCGGTGTAAAGGTAACCCACGGCGCTGACTAAGCCCATATCCGTAAAAGGATAAATCGGACATTTTTGCTAACGATTAGATAACGCTCGGACGGGTACCCTTCACCAGATGAGCGCGCAATCGATACAAGACCAGCTGAGCGCCACCATTCTCGAGGTTCTCCACAGCGCCAAGTCCAACGGATTGTTGAACTGCGAGATTCCTGCAGCGCTCACCCTAGAGCGCCCCAAGAACCGAGACCACGGTGATTACGCCACCTCTGTAGCGTTGGCGCTCGCCAAACCATCGGGCAAAAATCCGCGCGAGGTCGCACAAATTTTGATCGACGGCTTAACCGGCAACAAAGATATTGAATCGCTGGAGATTGCAGGCCCGGGCTTCGTCAACATCACGCTGGCAAAAGCGAGTCAAGGCGCGGTCGTCTCTGCAATTCTGCAACAAGGTAATAAGTATGGTCACGGTAATTCGCTGAACGGCGTTGCTATCAACCTGGAATTTATTAGCGCAAACCCCACAGGTCCACTGCACTTAGGTCACACTCGTTGGGCGGCGGTTGGCGATGCGTTGGGTCGGGTGCTGAGCGCAGCAGGCGCTCGCGTCACCCGCGAGTTTTATATCAATGATCGCGGCAATCAGATGGATCTCTTCGGGGCATCGTTGCAAGCCGCGGCGCTCGGTCAGCCAACTCCAGAAAACGGATATCACGGCGATTACATTCACGATTTAGCCAAACAAATTGTCGCTGACCATCCACAAGCTAAGTCACTAGAAGAATTTAGAGATTACGGCTACGCGCTCCAGTTGAAGCAACAACAAGGCGTACTCGAGAACTTTGGCACGCACTTTGACGTATGGTTCTCCGAGAAGTCGTTGTATGACAACAATTTCTTTGATCATTCGATGGCGACCTTAAAGTCGAACGGTCATGTTTTTGAACTCGATGGCGCCACCTGGTTGCGCACCACTGATTACGGTGACGATAAAGACCGCGTCATGATTAAGTCAGATGGTTCGTTTGCTTACTTTGCTTCGGATACCGCGTACTACATCTCCAAGCGCGAACGCGGAGCGGATATCTGTATCTATATGTTGGGCGCAGACCACCATGGCTACGTCGGTCGCCTTAAGGCAATTGCCGCCTGCGCTGGCGATGATCCTGAGTACAACATTCATATTTTGATTGGCCAATTAGTAAAGATCATGGAAGGCGGCGAAGAAGTAAAGCTCTCTAAGCGCGCCGGCACCATCATTACGCTGGAAGAACTAGTTGAAAAAGTCGGCGTGGATGCCGCTCGCTACACCTTGATTCGTTACCCGGTAGAGACTCCCATGATCATGGACGTGGATTTGCTGCGCAGCCACACCAATGAGAACCCGGTCTATTACGTGCAGTACGCCCACGCTCGCATTTGTGCGGTGCTTCGTAACGTGGCCGACCTCAAGATTTCCTATGGCGTGGATCAGGTCCACCCCGAACTGTTGGAACACGAGCGGGAGCGCGAATTGCTGGGTGCGCTTGCCGAGTTTCCACGTATCGTCGCGGGCGCGGCCGAGATGCGCGAACCACACCGCATCGCGCGTTATGCCGAGGAATTGGCTGGCATCTACCACCGTTTCTACGCCGATTGCCGAGTTCTGCCGTTAGGTGATGAAAAGCCAAGCGAGCTTCACTCCGCGCGCGCTACCTTGTGTGCAGCAACTGCCCAGGTGATTGCTAACGCGCTGGAACTTCTAGGCGTTTCGGCACCGGAGAAGATGTAGTCATGAACTTTCCAACGAACGTCTTTTCGAAGAACGCGACCTTTGATGGCGCGCTCTCGATTGCTGGCATCAAGGCGACAACACTTGCGAAAGAATTTTCAACGCCGCTATTTGTGATTGATGAAGATGATTTTCGCTCTCGCGCACTGGCCTGGAAGTCCGCGCTCGAGAAGCATTTCGGCGCCCAGGCTGGTCACGTTTACTACGCATCCAAGGCATTCATCTCGGTGGAAGTCGCGAAATGGATCAACGAAATCGGCATCGGTCTTGATGTCTGCACCGGTGGCGAATTAGCGGTCGGATTAGCAGCTGGCTTCCCGGCCGATCGAATTGAAGTTCACGGTAACAACAAGTCCGAGGCCGAAATAACCGCGGCAATCGCTGCGGGATGCGCAACCATTGTGCTCGATTCGTTTCATGAAATTGAACGTGTTAATCGAATCGCTGGCGCGCATAACGTTATTCAGAAAGTTTTACTGCGTTTAACCCCTGGCGTTGAAGCGCATACCCACGAAAGCATTTCCACCGCGCACGAAGATGTGAAGTTTGGTTTCTCGATTGCTAGCGGCGCTGCCTGGAAGGCTGTGGAAGAGGTCGAAGCCGCACCTCATCTGCGCCTCGCCGGAATTCATTCTCATATCGGTTCGCAAATATTTGTTGCCGACGGCTTTGAAGTTGCAGCAACTCGGCTAATCGAATTCTTGGCGCGATTCCGTGACCATTTCAATCGTGAATTGCCAGAGCTTGATCTGGGTGGGGGATATGGCATCGCCTATCTCGCCGACGAATCAACGATGGATCCTGATCAGATGATGGCAAACCTTGCTGCAATCGTGAAGTCACAATGCGCCGCACACGATCTGGTCGTGCCAACAGTTTCTATTGAACCCGGCCGCGCAATTGTTGGCCCCAGCACCACCACGTTGTACGAAGTAGGAACAACAAAAGTGGTCACGCTCGAAAACGGCGCGAACCGTCGTTACATCTCTGTTGATGGTGGCATGAGCGACAACATTCGCCCGTCGCTCTACCAAGCCGAGTACTTAGCGATTGTGGCCAATCGTGAATCAACCGAGTCCACTCGTGATAGCCGCGTGGTCGGAAAGCACTGCGAATCCGGCGACATCATTATTCGTTCTATCGAGCTACCAGGTGATGTGGATGCCGGTGATTTGCTTGCCGTCCCAGCCACGGGTGCATATGGCCGCAGTATGGCCAGTAATTACAACCATATGGTCCGCCCAGCGGTCATTGCCGTGAAATCCGGGACTGCGCGCGTGATTGTGCGGCGTGAAACCGTTGCAGATTTGCTTTCATTGGAGGTCGTAGAAAGCCCGCGCACGCTCTCCTAGAAATAGTGGAGAATACGACAATGAACCCGGGCAAATCAGATAAGCACCTGAAGATCGGCATGCTCGGATGCGGCGTCGTGGGTTCCCAGGTCGCCCGCTTGATGCTCGAGAGTTCCGAAGATTTGAATGCTCGTTCTGGCGCGACGCTCGAGCTCGTCAAAATTGCCGTGCGCGATCTAAAGACCGAACGCCCCGGCATTAATCCAGCAATCCTCACTACCGATGCAGATTCGGTTGTGAACGACCCGGATATCGACATCGTCATTGAAGTCATGGGTGGCATCGAGCCAGCCCGCACGCTTGTTCTCCAGGCGATGCAGAACGGCAAGTCGGTCGTCACCGCAAACAAGGCGATGCTTGGTCGACATGGCGCTGAAATGTTCAAGGCCGCCATGAAGAACAAAGTCGATCTGTATTACGAAGCATCTGTTGCTGGTGCGATTCCAATTTTGCGCCCTATGGGTGAATCACTTGCTGGCGATTATGTTCGCCGCGTCATGGGAATTGTTAACGGCACCACCAACTACATCTTGACCAAGATGGACGAAAGCGGCGCCAGCTTCGCTGATGCGCTGAAGGAAGCACAAGCGCTTGGCTACGCCGAAGCTGATCCCACCGCAGATGTCGAAGGTTTTGACGCGGCAGCAAAGATTGCAATTCTTGCAACGCTCGCTTTCCACACTGAAGTTATTGATACTGAAGTATCACGCGAAGGTATCTCGGGCATCACCGCTGAAGACGTTGCAGTCGCAAAGTCACTCGGTCTCGTTGTGAAGCTGATTGCAATTGCAGAGCTCAACAACAAAGAAGAGATTTCGGTTCGCGTTCACCCCACGATGTTGGCTCGCACTCATCCGTTGGCATCGGTTCGAGATTCCTACAACGCGGTATTCGTTGAAGCCGAATCTGCTGGTGAATTGATGTTCTATGGTCGCGGTGCAGGTGGCGCTCCAACCGCATCTGCAATTCTCGGTGACCTGGTTGAAGTTGCTCGTCACAAAGTGGATGGTGGCCTTGGTGCACCAGAAACTGATTACGCCGATTTGGATATGGCGCCAATTGGTTCAATGCCGACCCGTTATTTGATCCGTCTTGAAGTACTGGATATTCCGGGCGTTCTTGCATCCGTCGCAAACACTTTTGCGCATCACAATATTTCGATTCAGACCGTGCGCCAGACCGGTCGCGATGATCGCGCCGAACTGATTGTTATGACCCACATGGCGTTGGATAAAGATTTGGCGAATACCGTGGCCGAGCTGGCAAAGCTGGATACCGTTAAAGAAGTAGCGAGCGTTATTCGCGTGGAAGGAACCCTCTCGTGAGCTTATTTGGAAAGCCAAAGCACCAAGCCCAACCGTGGCGTGGTGTAATCGAGGAGTACCGCCATCGTTTGCCGGTATCAAAGAAGACTCCGGTTATTTCGCTTCGCGAAGGTGGCACACCACTTGTTCATGCTGGCTTTCTTTCCGAAGCGCTAGAAAATGACGTTTGGCTAAAGGTAGAAGGCGCCAACCCGACCGGATCATTTAAAGATCGCGGTATGACGATGGCGATTTCTAAGGCGGCCGAAGATGGCGCGAAAGCGGTCATCTGTGCGTCGACCGGAAACACATCTGCATCGGCTGCTGCATACGCAACAAAGGCAGGCATGACGCCGGTTGTGCTTGTTCCACAGGGAAAAATTGCGATGGGCAAGTTGGCGCAAGCAATCGCGCATGGCGCGACCTTGTTACAGGTCGAAGGCAACTTCGATGATTGTTTAAATCTCGCACGCGATTTATCGGACAACTACCCAGTCGCGTTAGTGAACTCGGTCAACCCATTTCGTATTGAAGGCCAAAAGACCGCATCGTTCGAGGTCGTTGATGTGTTGGGTAACGCCCCAGATATTCACGCACTGCCCGTCGGTAACGCTGGAAATATCACCGCGTACTGGAAGGGCTACCAGGAGTACTACACCGATGGCCTTGCCAAGAAGCTGCCACAAATGTGGGGATTTCAGGCGGAAGGCGCATCACCGATTGTTCGTGGCGAGGTCGTGCCAAACCCAGAAACAATTGCCACCGCGATTCGGATCGGCAACCCAGCATCATGGGCACAAGCAGTTGAA
>CAJAEK010000181.1 GCA_903938735.1 uncultured Actinomycetes bacterium
CTTGCAAACGATTTCGGTAATTTAGCTTCACGTTTGATTGCGATGATTGAGAAGTACTGTGACGGCGCGATTCCTGTCGTTGCGAACGATGCAGGACTGTCCGCAATGCTGGAGCAGACGGTTAAGACCGCAGATGCTGCGATTACCGCGCTGGATTTCCAAGGTGGCATCAACGCAATCATGGAATTCTGTAAGCGCGTTAACGGTTATGTCACTGAGAAAGAACCGTGGGCGATTGCCAAAGATGTAAGTCGCACCGCAGAACTCAATGAAGTTTTGTATAACACCGCGGAATCCATCCGGGCGCTTGCCGTCTTGTTGCATCCAATCATGCCCGCCACCACCCAAACTTTGTGGGAATCTTTAGGCGCGCAAGAAACGTTGGGCGATATCGCTGAGCAGAAGATTTCTGACGTTGCTCGCTGGGGTCAATTGCCAGCTGGAAGTCGCGTAACCAAGGGTGCAGTGCTCTTCCCTCGGCTAGAAGAGAAGTAAGCGACGCACCAATGGCGGATCGCCACAATCGCGATATCGATCGCCAGCCAGGACCACTGCCCGAGCCATTAGAAGTTCCATGTCTTGATGCGCACGCGCACATGGAAATCGTTACCAATACCGGACCGAGCTCGCCCGAGGTTGCGCAGGTTGTTGCGGAAGCAAAGAGCGTTGGCATTGATCGCATTGTCCAAGTCGGTTATTCCGCAGAACAATCGCAATGGTGCGTGGAGTGCGCAGAAGCTTTTCCTGGTTCCGTGTTAGCAGCAGTAGCGTTGCATCCCAACGAAGCTCCGGTCGTCAAAGACCTTGAAGCAGATTTGGCGATTATTGAAAAGTTGGCCGAGCATCCGCGCGTACGGGCGATTGGCGAAACTGGTCTCGATTTCTTCCGAACCGAGCCAGAGCTGCAAGATAAGCAGAAGTATTCGTTTCGCCGCCACATTCAATTAGCAAAGCGAGTAAATAAAGCGCTGGTCATTCATGATCGCGATGCACATCGAGCGGTCCTGGATATTTTGGTTGAAGAAGGCGCTCCGGATATCACGGTCTTTCATTGCTATTCCGGCGATGCCGAGATGGCTCGCGAATGTATCGATAAAGGCTATGTCTTGTCCTTCGCGGGAACTGTCACATTTAAGAACGCGCCTGCGCTGCGCGAGGCGGTAAAGCTTGTGCCAGTAGAGCAACTCCTGGTCGAAACAGATTCGCCATTCTTGGCGCCGGCTCCACATCGTGGGTCGCTCAATACCCCCGCACAGATTCCCAATATTTTGCGTTTCATCGCCGCCGAACGAGGCGACGATGTAAACGAGCTTGCAGCCGCGATCTCAGCCAACGGCAATCGCATCTTTGGATCGTTCGCTTAATGCTCAATCTTTTGGGCGCTGCGGAGATTCGCGAAATTGCAGAACGAATCGGCGTCAATCCTACTAAGAAACTCGGGCAGAACTTTGTTGTTGATGCCAACACCTGTCGCCGCATTGTCAAGACCGCCGATGTTCAGCCAACTGATGTTGCGCTAGAAATCGGTCCCGGTTTGGGATCGTTAACGTTAGCTCTTCTAGAAATAGCCCAAGAAGTGGTCGCGGTAGAGATTGATACTCGCCTTGCGGATGAATTGCCGGTCACGGTTGCACGTCACGATGTGCCAATCGACCGTTTAACGATTGTGAATAAAGACGCCCTGGAAGTAACAGAGCTGCCCATTCAACCGACGGTGCTTGTCGCGAATTTGCCATACAACGTTTCGGTACCGGTATTGCTTCGGTTCTTAGAGCTATTTCCTTCATTGAACTCTGGTGTTGTCATGGTGCAGAGCGAGGTCGCGGACCGATTAGCGGCAACACCTGGATCAAAGAGCTATGGCTCGCCGTCTGTAAAGGCGACGTGGTGGGCCGATGTAACCGCAGCGGGAAATGTTGCTCGCTCTATTTTCTGGCCAGTGCCTAACGTCGATTCGTCACTCGTGAAATTTGTGCGGCATGAATCGCCGGGGGACGAAGCGCTGCGAGTCATGACTTTTCGTTTAATTGACGCTGCCTTTGCACAGCGTCGAAAGATGCTACGGGGCGCAATTGCTGACGCGGTTGGTGGAAGCGCGGTTGCGATTGAGATTATTGAAGCGGCTGGCATAGATCCGAATTGCCGCGGTGAAACACTGGTCTTGAAGGATTATGTTGCTCTCGCCAACGCCTTCGCCAAGCGCAACAACGCCTAATACTTATAGGCTAGCGATATGAAATATGCAGGAGTAGTGACGCGGGTTCCCGCGAAGGTAAACCTGCAACTTTCGGTCGGCCCATTGGGCGACGATGGTTTTCACGAAGTCGCTACCGTCTTTCAGGCAATCTCCATCTATGACGACGTCACCATAAAAGCGGGCGCAAAAGGTTCGGGAATTTCAGTCTCGGTTGCGGGTGCGACCGCGCACGGAGTTCCGGCAGATGCCAGCAACCTTGCGTATCGCGCCGCAGATTTGATGGTGAAGCGGTGCAAGTTGACCGGCGACTTGGCGATATCCATCAAGAAAGAAATTCCGGTGGCTGGCGGCATGGCTGGTGGCAGTGCTGATGCAGCGGCAACCATCGTGGGCATCGATGCGCTATTCGATCTTGGTTTAACTCGGGATGAATTAGAGAGTGTTGCTTCAGAACTTGGCAGCGATGTTCCATTTGGCATTTCCGGTGGTATCGCGATTGGCCGTGGACGAGGAGATCAATTAACGCAGGCGTTAAGTAAAGGCACCTATCACTGGGTGTTGGCGACTTCATCACAAGGACTTTCTACGCCAGCGGTATACAACGAATGTGATCGGCTGCGCGAAGGTATGCAAATTGCTCGGCCGCAAATTAGCGATGCAATGATGCAGGCGCTGCGAGCCGGCGATCCAGTGGCACTCGGGCAAGCGATGACTAATGACTTGCAATCAGCCGCGTGTTCGCTCCGCCCAGCCCTGCGATTAGTTTTGGATGTCGGCAAGGATTATGGCGCGCTCGGTGCAATCGTTTCTGGATCGGGTCCGACCATCGCATTTCTCGTGGATGACGAAGAAAAATCATTGGATCTGACCGTGGCACTTAGTTCTAGCGGGGTTGTGGGTGGCGTCATGCGAGCCAGCGGCCCAGTGCATGGGGCGCGAGTTATCGAAACCCTCTGAGCCTAAATTAGGGGAGTTGCGGAGTTATAGGGGATAATTCAGGTTCCGCCATTGTGTAGTGGCTAGCACATGGGCCTTTGAAGCCCAGGGTCCAGGATCGATACCTGGTGGCGGAGCCACCACCGAAGAACCGACGTTCGAGGGAGATAGCTCGTGACGAGCCGAGTGCAAGTAGGCGCCGCGATTGTGCTGGCAGCCGGTGAAGGCACGCGCATGAAATCTTCCACGTCAAAAGTTCTCCACTCCATCGCCGGCAAAACAATTTTGAACCACGTTGTCGATGCCGTTAAAGAGTTGTCACCAGCGCAAATTCGGATTGTTGTAGGCGCATCCCGCGAATCCGTCGAGGCGCACGTTAAGGAAATCGCGCCGCAAGCACTCACCGTTTTTCAAGAAGTTCGAAATGGCACCGGCGGTGCTGCACAACTTGCACTTGCCGCAGCGCCTACATCGGGCAACGTGATCATTCTGGCAGGCGATACACCGTTACTGACCGGAACCACACTTGCTGACTTTGCATCCGTGCACGCCGAGCACGGCAATCTGGCATCAGTGCTCACCGCAGAAATGCCCGACGCTTCTGGATATGGTCGAATCGTTCGGGACGAAAATGGATTTATCACCAAGATTGTTGAAGAACGCGATGCCTCTGACTTTGAAAAACTGATTGATGAAGTCAATACCGGTGTCTATATCTTTGATGCCGCTGCTTTGTCGGCCAGCATCAAGAAGCTGAATACCAATAATTCGCAGGGCGAGCTCTACCTCACCGACGTGATTGCGCTTATTAAAAGTGACGGCGGCAAAGTTGGTGCGATTTTGTCGAACGATTACACCGAGACGCTCGGAATCAATGATCGATCCCAGCTGGCGGAGTGCGCGGCGATTATGCGCGACCGAATCAACGATGGTCACATGCGTGCGGGCGTCAGCATTGTTGATCCCACAACAACGTGGATTGATTCGACCGTGAAAATCGCTAAGGACGTCACGATTCTTCCCGGCTCGGCGCTGCATGGTTCAACAAGCGTGGAAACCGGTGCAGTGATTGGTCCCCGCACAACATTGACCGATGTAGTCGTGAAGGCCGGTGCGAAGGTTGTTGAATCGAATTGCACGGGTTCTGAGATCGGTGAAAACGCTAACGTTGGTCCGTTCTCGTACTTGCGCGCAGGAACAAAATTGGCCGCCGGAGCTAAAGCTGGCGCATATGTAGAAATTAAGAATTCCACAGTGGGCGAGGGCTCCAAAGTCCCACATCTCTCGTATGTGGGAGATGCCACCATCGGATCTGGCACCAATATTGGTGCGGCCACGATTTTCGTGAATTATGACGGCGTCGATAAGCACAAGACCGTCATCGGGGACGAAGTCCGCATTGGCAGCGACACAATGTTGGTTGCGCCAGTATCCGTGGGCGATGGCGCATACACTGCTGCTGGTTCGGTGATTACTGAGGATGTGCCCGCCGGGTCCATCGCGGTAGCACGAGCAAAACAACGAAATATTTTGGGTTGGGTATTACGCAAGCGCGCTAATACAAAATCCGCAGAAGCAGCACGTAACGCAGGGGCCACCGAGACAAGCGACACAGGAGCGAACTAATGAGCGAACTTCGACTCTCTTCCGAGAAGCGCTTGCGCATATTTACGGGTCGAGGTTTCCCAGAACTCGCCGAGGGCGTTGCCGCCGAGCTCGGTATTCCCATTACGCCGACATCAGCATACGACTTCGCAAACGGCGAGATATTTGTTCGATTTGAAGAGAGCGTTCGCGGTAGCGATGCCTTTGTTATCCAAAGCCATGCAGCACCAGTCAATAAGCAGATCATGGAGCAATTAATCATGGTCGATGCTTTGAAGCGCGCATCGGCAAAACGCATTACTGTGGTTGCTCCGTTCTACGGATATGCCCGTCAGGATAAGAAGCACCGCGGTCGCGAGCCAATCTCTGCACGACTGATGGCGGACTTGTTTAAGACCGCTGGTGCAGATCGCCTGATGGTTGTCGATCTTCACACATCACAGATTCAAGGCTTCTTCGATGGTCCAGTAGACCACCTCTTCGCGCTCCCTCTCTTGACTAACTATGTTGGCAGCAAAGTTGACCGCGAACGTCTGACGATTGTTTCGCCAGATTCTGGTCGAGTCCGCGTAGCAGAGCGTTGGTCTGACATGTTGGGTGGCTGTCCAATCGCTTTCATTCACAAGACTCGCGACCCACGGATTCCGAACGAGTCTGTGACTGGCCGCGTCGTTGGTGACGTCAAGGGTCAAACATGTGTTGTCATCGACGACATGATTGATACTGCGGGAACCATCACCAAGGCAGTAGACGCGCTCTTCGCTGAAGGCGCAAAGAGCGTCATCGTCGCCGCCACACATGCAGTGTTGTCTGGCCCAGCTGTTGAGCGCTTGAAGGCTTCACGCGTTAGTGAAGTTGTCGTAACCGATACCTTGCCTATTCCAGAAGAGAGTCGCTTCGACGGCTTAACGGTCTTGTCGATTGCGCCGTTGCTCGCACGTGCGATTCGTGAAGTATTCGAGGACGGATCTGTTACCTCGCTCTTTGACGGTCATAGCTAATAGATATGGCTGCGCGCGGAACGATTCATCCAACGAAGCAAACGTTGATTGACACCGTGCTTGGGTTGTTAGAAAAGAAGAGCATCGAAGAGATTAATAGCGAAGAAGTTTTAGAGATATCAAATATTTCCAAAGGTTCGCTCTATCATCATTTCGAGGATTTTTCCGAGCTCCTTGAATTTGCCATGGTCGCCCGGTTTGCGAAGTGGGTTGATTATTCGATTACAACTATGAATCAAATTTTGAATGCTGCTACATCTCGAGATGAAATGGTGACTGGGCTTAAGCAAGTCACTCAACATACCCAATCCGCTGCGTTGCAACCTCAGCGCTTTGAGCGAGTGACGACTATAAGTCATGCGGTTAATAATCCGCGGATGCGGATAAATTTGGGCATTGAACAAGAGCGATTAACCGAAGCGCTTTCCGATTTATTTAGAGAAGCAAGTGAGCGCGGTTGGGCGAATAAGAATCTCGACCCACGCACCGTTGGCGTTCTCGTTCAGGCATACACATTGGGCAAAATTGTTGATGATTTCACGGCTCATCAAATGGATCCCAAGGCGTGGGAGCTCTTGATTAACGACATTCTGGAGAAAGTTTTTTTCGCTATCTAAATTTCGCGCCCATTTTGAGCGTGAACTACACCGGTGTTAGTACCGGCGGTCACAAAATTCTTCTTGGCAAATTAAGATTTTTATGCCTCAAATGTCCGAATTTAGAATTGTCCTCTACTCGCGGGGTGAGCTCCGTGGGGTGATTTTCAGAGAGGGCGATGCGCTTGAGTACGCGCGTAGAGGCGAACAATTCCCGTTCAGCCGAACGGGCCTCACGCATGCGCGCACGCTTGAATCATAATTATTTTTTTTCGTATAAAAATCTTTCTATATTACTTAGGGCTTATCTGAAGCTGCAGAGCGTAAACGTCGCGGCGGCACGCACATGAGCAATCGATTCTTCGCGCTCGACAGTCCTGTAGTGGTTAAGGCGATCAAAACACTGACTGCGACATTCCTCTTGGGATTCCTTCAGTCCGTGATTCCGGTGTCACCTGCAATGGCGCTACCCGCCGCACCAGTGATTTCGACAACTGGCCCGGATGTCTCTATCAACTTTGGTGAATCTGGGACGGCAGTCTTAAAGACGACCGGTGGATCAATCATCAATATGGGATACCAGTTCACTGTTTCACCACAGTATCCGGGCATCACGGTTACCTCGATTGACTCAGTAACAAATCAAGTCAATGTCGCGCAATACATCGCTGCCGGAAAATATGTTGAAACTATTACAGCAACAGATGCGAACGGTTATTCAAATTCTCGTGCATATGTAATTAACGTCGGACACGGAAACAGAACACTTAATCTTCAGTCGACAACGCATTTCTTAAGTGCTGGTGAAACCGCGAAAATTTATCCATTCGTGGATTCGACAACACCAACAATTGATTCGCGTTATATAGCGAGTGATGGTGCTGTCACTTATAGCGCGGGAAATTCAACCGGCTGTACGGTTGATTCAACTACAGGTGTTGTGTCGACAGCATTCAGTGGAGGTTCATGTTTGATTACCGGAACTGTTTCACAAGGTTCCTTTTACAAATCAGCATTTGCAACAATTACATTTACGATTGATTCATCAACAATCAATCACGAATATTTCAGTAAAAATGATGGTTCAGGAATATTTAATGTTCTGTCGGGACGCATTGGCGACACTATCAATGCACCGAGCGCTCCACCGCGTGATGGTTACGTTTTTGAAGGGTGGAGTTTAAGTACAACAGGAGATTCTTTAATTTCTCCAGGTACGCAAATATCAATCATTGCCGAAAAAACGTATTACGCAATTTGGCGTGATACGTCGACAGTGAGTGCCGGACAAATTACAGCTCCGGTAGTACAACGCAACGCTAATGATGCGGTTCCAACAGTAACTGCAACGTTCTATAATGGAACTTCATCAACCCCGGTTGTAATCAATTCGGGAACGGATGCAATTGCACAAGCTCCGACCGTGACTTCCAGCGGTCAAACCTTTGTTGGCTGGAGTCTCGATGGTTCGACAGTAATTTTTAGCGACATAATTACAACGGATGCAAGTTATTACGCTGTGTGGGCAGCCATACCAACAACGATTTCTTCCTCAGTTGGTCCGCATGGATCGGTTTCAGCAAATCCACTTACGCCAGTTCCATATGGACAAGATCAAACTTTCACCTTCACACCCGATGCTGGCTATTTTGTTCAAAAGTTGACGGTTGATGGCGTTGATGTAAACGTTGTTACATCTAATCCAAGTTCCGGAGCAGTGACCTATACATTCACGGCGGTGACAACCACTCACGTCATCTCGGGTGCGTTTGCACAAATAACTCCGACTATAGTTATTACTAAGGACGCAAATGTTTCGGCTCCAACAATTTCCGGTGACCCAACGTTTGGTGGCAATGAGACCTACACGATTTCAGCTGCAACTAATTACTACATAGAGACCGTCACGGTCGATGGTGTGATCTCTACATACACGCGTGACTATGGCAGCGTTTTAGTCGCTTTTTCGAACGTGACCGACACTCACTCAATAGTGGTTCAGTCTGCGCAGAAGACTCACAACATCACTTTGAGCGCTACGCCAGGGGTTAATGTTTTCTATCAACTGTCGGCAGCGACTAGTTCCTCGTTTGGCGCTTCGTGGACAGCGGTTCCTTCGGATCACGTAATTCGAATCCCGGATGGCAGCCAGAGCTCTCAATTCGGTTTGAAGTTCGTTGCAACCACCGGATACACCATCGATTTCTCTTTTGATTCGTTGGGAAACCAATTTGAAATTGACGGCACAAATGGCGATTCATTTGCGACTTATTTCTACCGAAATAACAATCAAGGTCCTAGTTCAACTCCATTAGTGGCGTACTTCCAAAGTGGTTATCTTGTTGGACTTGACCATACCTTCACTTTCAATTCGATTCTTGATACGTCGACTGTGTCGGCATCAGCTGTGGGACACGGAACAATTTCACCATCTAGTGACACCGTTGGGTATGGCTATAGCGATACTTTCACTTTAATTCCTGATGTCGGAAGCCACATTGCTTCCATCATTGTTAGATATCCCGATAACTCGACAGTGAGCATCGCTCCTGCAACACAATTTGTGTTGACAAATATTATTTCAGCGAGAACGATTATTGCGACCTTTGCACTTGATACTCACACAATTGTTGCTTCAGCTGGAAGTAACGGATCAATCTCTCCAACTGGATTGACTGTTCTCGACTATGGCACAAGTCAGACATTCACATTCACTCCATCTGCTCACTATCACGTTGATAGTGTCTCAGTTGATTCCGTTTCAGTTGGTTCGCTAGCCACGTTTACGTTTTCGTCAATTACATCTGACCATACAATCGCTGTTAACTTCCTGCTCGATACCTTTACCGCCACTTTCAATGCAAATGGTGGGACCGGGGGGACAACTTCTTCATTCGGCTATAACACCGACATTTTGAGTGCATCTAACGCTCCAACCGTGACTCGCACTGGTTATACCTTTGCCGGCTGGACCACCGCATTGAATGATTCTCGGACCGTTGTCACAACGCTCCCCATTACGACCAATGTGACTTTGTATGCGCTATGGAATATCAACTCGTACTCCGTCGTATTTAACGCGAATGGCGGATCAGGCGGCAATACCCAATCGTTGAATTACAACGTTAATGCGATTTCCGTTGCTCCGAGTGTCACACGTTCTGGCTATACATTTGCAGGTTGGGCAACTGACCAAAATGAC
>CAJAEK010000182.1 GCA_903938735.1 uncultured Actinomycetes bacterium
CGTTGTTGCTCAAGGCGGTTCATACGCAGAGGGCGCACCACGCCATGGTTGGGATTACGAGACCGGTTACCTCAAGCTTGTTGCATCGGCTTTAGGTTCAACCGACGTAGACATCATCTTGGCTGAGCTCACCTTGGCTGGCGTAGTTCCAGGCATGGAGAGCTTGATTGGCAAGAGGGAAGAATCAATTGCTGCAGCAAAGGCAAAGGCAAAGGTTCGCGCTTCTGCATAACGCACGCTTCAAGGAAAAGGCCTCGCTTATTGCGAGGCCTTTTTTGTTACGCTCGCCGGATGAGTTTTCTCTCGAAACTGCGGCCCCATAAGACCGTTCCACACACCTCATGGACGGCATCATCGCGTTGGTCGCTTAGCCCCAGTCGCGTCTTGATTCTCTTTTTTGGACTTAGCATTTTTGGATTGGGCGATTCGTTGCTGATCCAGTCAACGCTGGGAAACGCACCATGGTCGGTTCTGGCGCAAGGAATTCATCTTCATTCGCCGCTTTCGCTCGGCTGGTGCACATTCTTCATTAGCTTGGTCGTCTTGTTGGGCTGGATTCCGTTAAAGCAAATTCCTGGGTTTGGCACGTTGTCGAATATCGTAATCATCGCCTTCACGATTCAAATAGGCACCGATGTATTTCCGATGGAGCATCACAATTATCTGATTCGTTTCGCATATGTGTTTGGCGGAATTGCGATGATTGGTTGTGGTTCTGCACTCTATATAACGTGTGGTCTGGGGCCCGGACCGCGGGATGGATTGATGACTGGTATTCACCGAGTTACCGGTGTGCGGGTGGGCCGCGTGCGATTGGGCATCGAAGTAGTCGTCCTCGTTGCAGGTTGGTTCTTCGGCGGTCGAGTCGGAATCGGAACGCTGTGCTTCGCGCTCTTCATCGGCAACTCGGTCGCCATCTGGTTAAGCGTTGTTGGTCATATCGACCAGGCAATAATCAGAAAGCAGAAGAGCTAGCGCCCATTACTTACTAAATGTGGGATTGAGAATCCCGAGCCCGAGTGCAGATTCAGCTTTTGCCATCGCGTGTATCAAACGAGCTTCGTCGTTTCGGCGGGAAACAAAGCCCAGACCAACAGGCAGCCCGCCGACCAGACCCATCGGAATTGTTCCAATCGGGGTACCAGCGATGGCGGGAGCGGTGGTAATCCAGCTCGCAGAGCCAAAGTCATCACCGGATCCCAACGTGCTGACCCAGGCAGGGCCGTAGGTGCACCCAATTAATACATCGACGTCAGCCAGGCCGGTGTCGAGCGTGTGGTTCGCCCACGCTAAATTGCGAGCACGTTCTGCCTCATATTCCGCACCGATGCCACCGATCTCCAGCGCCAGCTCAAATAACTCTTGTCCAAAGTGCGCCATCTCAGTCTCACGATGTTTGTTGTTGAAGGCGACGATATCGGCCATTGATTTGATGTTCGTACCAGCCCGTTCGCCCAGGTACTTTTCGATCGCGGTATTCATTTCGTGCATCAAGACATGGAGTTCATCGTTCTGAACCTCCTCGGTAGGAGGCGAGAGTTCGACGCGAGTAAGAACAACACCAGCTTTCGCTAGCGCGGTGACAGCATCTTCACATAGTCCGTTAACGCCATCATTCTCCGTCATCCAACTATTCACTACACCGATGCGAAGTTCACCATCGTGCATTACCGCTCGCGCATACTGACGTTGATTAGTGAGAACATCAAGTAGTACCGCTGCTTGCGCAACGGTTTGCGCCATTGGTCCGGGCGTATCTTGGCTCGGACTGATCGGAATCATTGCATCGCGCGGGATTGACCCCACCGTTGGTTTTATGCCCACGCAGCCATTGAGAGAGGCGGGACAAATAATTGAACCATCCGTTTCGCTTCCCACCGCCCATTGGGTAATTCCGGCAGCAACC
>CAJAEK010000183.1 GCA_903938735.1 uncultured Actinomycetes bacterium
GCTTGATCCAGCACGTCGCGCATTCTTGGGTCGCGATAACGAAGCAACTTCGTTTCAGCTATCAAAGAAAATCCATCTTTCCAGCGGGCGTTTCACTATCTCCACCACGCATCAAAAGCTGCCAATAACTGTCTCTAATGATTTCAATGGTCCAGCTAAAGTTGCGCTCGCCATCAACCCTACGAACGGCAAAGTTGAGGCAACCACACCAGCGCCAGTCCTGATCCCTGCTAAATCCAAGGTTCAGATCCTTATTCCGGTTCAAGTTCTGACTTCTGGTCAATCAGGTCTCGAGATTCAAGCAACCACAGTTGCTGGAGGCTCATTAGGTGACTCAGTTATTTATCCGCTCTCACTTTCGGTGATTAGCCCTATCGCTACCTGGATCACCACTGGCGCAGCTATTCTGCTCTTTGCAGTCGCAATTATTCGGAACGGGCGTCGATTTATTCGCTCTCGTCGAAAGGTGAATGCAGATGAGTGACGAGGCGCTGCTTAAATCTTCATCGGTGATGGCGATTGGAACAATTGCCTCGCGCATCACTGGTTTGATTCGCGGCCTGCTCTTGGTAGCCGTACTTGGCACAACCTTGCTTGGCGATACTTTTAACGTCGCCAACACGATGCCAAATATTCTCTACAACCTTTTAATCGGTGGGGCGTTAACCGCGGTTTTTGTTCCACAAATTGTTCGATCCACTCGCGATGATGATGGTGGAAATGCCTTCATCTCTCGACTTGTTACGGCGACAACGGTTTTGCTCTCTGGGCTGGTTGTTCTCTCAGTTCTCTTTGCACCACTGCTTGTTCGTGCATTCGCTACTGAATACGTGGGTCGACCAGAATTTCATTTAACTGTGGCGTTCATGCGTTATTGCTTGCCACAAGTTCTCTTCATGGGTTTATTTGCGCTCTATAGCCAGATCGCGAACGCGAAGGAGCGCTTTGGTCCCATGATGTGGGCGCCGGTACTCAACAACGTTATTGCTGGCATAGTTTTCGTTTTCTTCTTGAAGGATGCCCACAAGATTTCGGTAGGAACTATCTCGCCATCAACCGTCGCCTGGTTGGGACTTGGTACAACCGCGGGATGGGTGGCACAAGCGCTGATCTTGATTCCGGTTGTTCGTAAGACCGGCATAAAGATTTCACCGCGATTTGATTGGCGAGATTCAGAGATGAAGAAATCTCTTCATCTCGCTTCATGGACCTTGTTATTTGCTGCAATCTCGCAAATTAGTTATTTGATTACTGTCAATCTTTCGACTCGAGCCGCAGTACAAGCGGCTAAGGCGGGCATCACTACTGGTGTTGGATTTAGCCCGTATAACAACGCGCTCTTTGTCTTCATCTTGCCGCACTCTGTTGTGACGCTTTCTATAGTGACTGCGCTTTTGCCGCAAATCTCGGCGATGGCTCAGGCGCGCAATCCACACTTGGTTCATGATCAGCTGGTGCGCGCGATGCGCCTGGTGGGCGTTATTACAGTGCCGAGCTCGGTCGCATTCTTCTTGTTTGGTCCAATCATCACTCGTGCGCTCTTTCACGGAATTCCTGATGGCGACGCGCAATACATCGGCAAAGTGTTGGCGGCGATGGGTCTGGGTTTGATGCCGATGAGTATCAACCTGATCGCGCTGCGCGGGTTAAACGCGTATGAGAACGTGAAATCCCAAGTCTTCTCCAATCTGGTCATGAACGTGATTGGTTCGCTGCTCTGTGTTCTTGCAGCGGTTGAGCTAAAGCCACGCTGGGTCACGGTTGGGTTAGGTGGGGCGTTGGCTTTTAGTTACTTCATTGGCGCTTGGATAACGATTCGCTCGCTACGAAAATTTGAGATTCACATAAACATTCGCGAGGTAGTCGGTTTCTACGCCAAACTCTTTGGGATTGCCTTCTTGGTTGGTTTCCCGATCCACATCTCGCAGCGCCACCTGCCGGGCGGGAATATCCTCAAGTTGATTGAGGTTCTAGGAATTAGCGGGATTGGCTACTTGGCGCTAGCAAAGCTTTTGCGAATCGCTGAAGTCACAGGTGTCCTACAGCTCCTGCCACTGCGCAAAAGATAAGGTTGCCAAATGGAAGAAATTCACGAACTCGTCATCGTTGGCTCTGGTCCGGCTGGATATACCGCCGCAATTTACGCTGCTCGCGCTGAATTAAAACCAATCATTTATGAGGGTTCTGTAACCGCTGGTGGTGCGTTGATGAACACCACTGAAGTCGAAAACTTTCCGGGCTTTCCAACCGGCATCATGGGTCCAGATTTGATGGATAACTTGCGTAAACAAGCTGCGCGGTTTGGTGCGAATCTAATTACCGATGACATCGTTGAGATGAAGCTGGATGGCGATGTAAAGACGCTGGTCGATGGATCCGGCAATACCGTTAAAGCCAAGGCAGTTATCTTGGCGATGGGCTCTGCTTATAAAGAAATTGGCCTCCAGAACGAGAAGCGGTTATCTGGCCGCGGCGTTTCATGGTGTGCAACATGCGATGGCTTCTTCTTTAGAGAGAAAGAGATTGCCGTTGTTGGTGGTGGAGATTCCGCAGTCGAGGAAGCAACCTTCCTGACAAAGTTTGCAAGCAAGGTTTATCTCATCCATCGACGCGATTCATTACGTGCATCAAAGATTATGGCTGAGCGTGCAATGTCTAACCCGAAGATCGAATTTATTTGGAATACCGAAGTCATTGATGTTCTCGGGGCTGACAATATGACTGGCTTGAAGTTGCGTAACACTGTGACTGGCGAAGAATCCGAGAAGGATTTGGGTGGTCTTTTTGTTGCTATCGGACACTTGCCTCGCAGTGAATTGGTTGTAGGTCAGGTTGATCTTGATGCCGAGAATTACGTCACGGTCGAAGGCCGCTCTACCCGCACCAACCTCAAGGGTGTCTTTGCCTGTGGCGACTTAGTGGATCACACCTATCGCCAAGCGATTACCGCGGCGGGTTCGGGTTGCCAGGCAGCACTTGATGCTGAAAGATTTCTATCAGGACATCACTAAAAACAAACAATAACAATAAACAAAAAGCGAAGAAGGAAGACTATGAGCGCAGCACAACCAGTAACAGCAGCAACTTTTGATGAAGTTGTATTGAAGAGTTCAACACCAGTTCTCGTTGATTTTTGGGCTGAGTGGTGTGGTCCATGCCGCCAAGTCGCGCCAATCTTGGATGAGATTGCCGCTGAAAATGCCGGCATCAAGATCGTTAAGTTGAATACCGATGAGGAGTCAGCGATTGCTATGAAGTACGGCATCACATCGATTCCAACCCTTAACGTTTATGTCAATGGCGAAGTCGTTAAGAGCATCATCGGTGCAAAGCCAAAGCCAGCTCTTCTCAAAGAGCTCGCTGAATTTATCTAAACCTAGTTACTGCTAGATAGATTTCAGATGTCGCCCGACGACAAGGTTAACTCTGCCGATATCGACAGCTTTGTTTCCACAACGCTTTCACGTTTAGGTTTCCTTGTTGGCGAAACTACGTTAATCAACGCCATTCAAGCTTTTCAGCAATCGCGCGGATTAGTTGTTGATGGCGAATTAAATCCCATGACGCTCCGTTCGCTAGAAGAAGCTCGTTGGCGATTGGGTGATCGAGTCTTGAGTAACAAGAGCGCCGGATTGATGCGGGGCGATGATGTTGCGGCGTTACAAAATCGGTTAAGTGAAATGGGTTTTAACTGCGGCAAGGTTGATGGAATTTTTGGCGCCATGACCGAGAACGCTGTGAAAGAATTTCAAAAATCTGCTGGCGTTAAAGCAGATGGAACATGTGGTCCCGCCACAGTAATGGCGTTGATGCGGTTGCAGCGAACCGTCGCTGGTGGCGCTCCCACCGCGTTGCGCGAAGAAGCGGCCCGAATTAATCGTGGACCAGCACTGGCGAATAAAGTAATTGTTCTGGACCCCAGTAGTGATCCCAGTGATGCTGACATCGCATTCGATATTGCACAACGTCTTGAAGGTCGATTAATCGCGTTAGGTGTCGCGGTCTTTCTGACTCGCAGCGCCACCATGAATCCATCGGATAGTGCTCGGATCACGATGGCGAATTCTTCGAATTCCGACCTTGTAATTTCGTTACATACTGATAATTACAGCAATGAAAAAGCAAGCGGTGTAGCCACGTATTACTACGGCAGCGATCTGCATGGTGTTCATTCTGTGGTGGGCGAGAAATTTGCCGCTTTGGTTCAGCGCGAAATAACCGCCCGCACAGATTTGCTCAATTGCCGCACCCATGCAAAGAGTTGGGATTTATTGCGTCTGACAAAGGCGCCGACTGTTCGCATCGACCTGGGGTATCTCAGTAATCCAGGTGACGCTAAGCGGTTGGCCGATTCGGCCTTTCGTGAAACCATCGTGGAATCCATCGCAATTGCGATCCAACGCCTGTATTTATCGAGCGAAAACGATGCGAAAACCGGCACACTTCGAATCTCTGACCTGCGCCGGGCGGGTATTAGAACCGTATAACTGCCTCTCGTGGCCGCCGCCAAATATGGGAAGATTATGGGATGAGCGGCGATGTAACTCGAATTCATACCGGTAAGCCAGAGAATCTGACTGAACGGTTCGCCCATCGTGCCGCCTATATGCACCCATCCGAAATTCGTTCGCTCTTCGCGGTTGCATCCCGGCCAGACATTGTTTCGCTCGCTGGTGGCATGCCTAACCTGACTGCTTTGCCGATGGATTTAATGTCGAATGTGATTGGCGAGCTCGTTTCTAAGAATGGAATGGAAGCGCTGCAATACGGTAGCGGCCAAGGCCATCCAAAATTGCGCGAACAAATTTGCGACATGATGGCGCTCGAAGGCATCCGCGCCCATCCAGATGACGTGATTGTGACAACCGGATCACAACAAGCACTTGATCTTATTTCTCGAATTTTTATCGATCCAGGCGATGTTGTGTTGGCCGAAGCGCCTTCGTATGTCGGTGCGCTCGGAACTTTTAGCCAGTACGAGGCAAAAGTTGTTCACGTCGCTATGGATAACGATGGTTTGATTCCACAAGCGCTACGTGAAGCAATTACATCAACTCGCGCTTCGGGCAAGAAAATTAAGTTCTTGTATCTAATTCCTAATTACCAAAACCCGATGGGTGTTACCTTGCCGGCTGATCGCCGTACCGAGATTCTCGAAATCTGCCATAGCGAAGGCATTTTTGTAGTCGAAGACAATCCATATGGTTTGTTGGGATTCGATAAGCCATCGCCAAACGCGATGCGGGCTGAGGATTCCGAAAATGTTATTTATCTTGGTTCATTCTCCAAGACCATTGCGCCGGGATTCCGCGTGGGTTGGGCGTTGGTTCCACAATCTCTGAAAGAGAAATTGGTCATCGCATCGGAGTCATCGATTCTCTGCCCATCAAACTTCTCACAGCTAGCTATCTCGAGTTATCTCGCGGATCAACCATGGCGCGATCAAATCGCATCCTTCACCAAGCTTTACAAGACCCGTCGCGATGCGATGTTGGAATCACTCGAGCAACATTTCCCTGCCGGTGCGACTTGGACCAAACCAGGTGGTGGTTTCTATGTTTGGGTTACATTGCCGCCCGAGATTGATACTAAGGCGCTCGTGCCTAAGGCGATTGTCGCCAAGGTTGCTTATGTTCCAGGAACCGCTTTCTATGCCGATGGTTTTGGTTCGTGGTCGATGCGTTTGTCGTATTGCTACCCAACCCCAGAACGAATCCGTGAAGGAATTAAGTCGCTGGGTGGCGTCATCAAGACCGAGATGGAATTGCGCGGGCTGAACTAGTTCTTGCTTTGTTTCACAGCCTTACTTGATCAGCTTGTTAATCCGCTCAAGATCCTCGAGGCCAGCAAATTCAATAACAATTTTGCCTTTGCTCTTGCCTAAATCAACGGTTACCCGCGTATCCAGCTTGTCCCCGAGCTCATCCGCAATCTCTTTTGCGCGTGGTGCGCTCTGCTTGGCGCCCTTGGTTTTTGTTGGTTTTGACCCAGCCTGACCGGTGGCGACAATCTCTTCCACATCACGAACACTTAAACCTTCAGCAACAATGCGTGCCGCCAACCGCTCGATATCGCTTTCATCAACCAAAGTAAGAAGCGCGCGAGCATGACCAGCAGAGAGAACTCCTGCTGCCAATCGACGCTGCACAGCAGCTGGCAAATTCAAAAGGCGCAATGTGTTAGAAATTGCTGGACGGGATTTTCCGACCTTCGCCGCAAGTTCGTCGTGGGTATATCCAAAATCATTTAACAGGTTTTGATAAGCGGCCGCTTCTTCTAGCGGATTGAGTTGGCTACGGTGAATATTTTCCAACAACGCTTCGCGAAGTAATTCGTTATCTGGTGTTGCACGAACAATCACTGGAATTGTTTTTAAGCCAGCTTGCTTGGATGCACGCAATCGTCGCTCACCCATAATAAGCTCGTATGTTCCATTAGGCATTGCGCGAACAACTGGTGGTTGCAAGACGCCCACTTCTTTAATCGAAGCAGATAATTCATTCAGCGCATCAAGATCAAAAACGGTACGTGGTTGTTTTGGATTAGGAACAATCAGATTGATATCTACTTCGTTGTTCTCGGCAATCGCTACGCCAGTTGGTGAAGTAATTGTTGTGGGGATGAGCGAATCTAATCCGCGGCCGAGTCCGCCTTTACGAGTACTCATGCTGTGTGCGCTCCATTATTCGTTGCATCAGTATTGTTTGTAATTCCGGCGCCGCGTCGCGCAATCTCGCGCGCAACACTCATGTACGCAATTGCGCCAGGTGATGATGCGTCATATGTCATTACTGTTTGATTAAACGATGGCGCTTCCGAAACTCGTACTGCGCGCGGGATCGGAAAATCAACAAGTTGTGCAGGGAAATGTTGACGCACGCTATCCGCCACATCATTTGCTAACCGAGTACGAGAATCAAACATAGTGAGAACAATTGTTGAAATCTCTAAATTCTTATTGAGTTGTGTGCGCTTAATTTGTTCGACCGTTTCGATCAACAGCTTTACGCCCTCAAGTGAGTAGTACTCGCATTGAATCGGAATCAAAATTTCACCAGCTGCAGTCAGTGCGTTGATGGTGAGCAAACCTAAACTTGGTGGGCAATCGATAATCACATAATCAAAGCGTTGGCCTTGTGCTTCGCGCTCCTGCAACAAAGTATCGAGCGCCAACTTCAATCGGTTTTCGCGCGATACAAAACTGACCATATTGACCTCGGCATTGGCCAGGCCGCGGTCTGCTGGGGCGCACTCCAGATGAGGGAATCCAGCTACCTTTTTAACAACTGAGCCCAAGGGGGCATCGTTGACCAGGACCTCGAACATGCCAGGGATGCTCTCTCGCTCGATACCGAGCGCGGTGCAGGCATTTCCTTGTGGGTCGAGATCAATCACCAATACCCGAAGGCCACCCATCGCTAAAGCGGCGGCAATATTGACGGCAGAGGTCGTTTTTCCGACTCCACCCTTCTGGTTTGCAACGGTAAAAACACGTGTTTTTAAGGGGGTAGGCATCGGCTCTTTCAGCCGGCGAATCCCTATTACTTTTGGCGCAGCGGCCAATGTTTCACGTGAATCATCCACGCGCTTAATCTAGCCTGCTTTGATGAGCTCAATTACCCGAGCCAGTGGCAGCTCGCCTAGTTGGATCTCATGAACGGCGCTTTTGGCTATTTTTCTGAATGGTTTAGGGGCAAGTTCCTTCGCCTCCTCAAGCTCCAACGCCGCAGACTCCCCTTTCATAGCCAAAACTCGGCCTCCTGGGGCAACCAAATGGAAGGAGAGCGGAAGGAGTTTGGGTAGCGGAGCAACCGCGCGGGAGGTAACCACACCAAAGGAGCCCTTTACTGACTCTGCCCGACCTCGAATGACCTTAATTTCAGGGGCAATTTCAGCGATAACCTCGTTGAGGAAATCCACCCGGCGTTGCAGGGGTTCCACCAGGGTGACCTTCAAATCTGGTCGAGCCAGGGCGATAACAATGCCCGGCAAGCCAGCGCCGGAGCCAATATCTACAACAGAGGCCCCTTCAGGAATCAGGGTTGTGACAGGGATGCAGTTGGCAATATGGCGTTCCCAGATACGGTCGCCTTCTTTTGGCCCAACTAGGCCGCGCTCAATCCCCCAGGTTGCCAGGATCTCGGCGTAGCGCTCGATCTCCTTGCTCCGCTCTGCAAAATAGGCAGGAATGAGCGTTTCACGTGAAACTGGCATCTAATGGGTGTTTTTAGGAAGCGAGAACGACTACGCAGCGGTTGGGATCTTCGCCCTCTGACTCGCTGGTGAGGCCAATCTCCTGAATGGTGTCGTGGATGACCTTCCGCTCAAAGGCATTCATTGGGCGCAGCTTGACCGATACGCCGGTCGACTTAACCTCTTCAGCTACTTCGTGAGCCAACTTGCTGAGCTCATCCTTCTTCGCAGACCGGAAGTTATCGATATCCAGCATCAACCGTGAGCGCTCGCCCAACGAGGTCTGGACAGCTAGCCGGGTCAACTCTTGGAGAGCGTCGAGGACCTCGCCGCGGTCGCCAACCAGATGGCCCAAGGCGCCGCCGGCAATAGCCAGCGAAGCGCGATCGTTCTCGACGTCGATATCAATATCGCCATCAAGGTCAGCAATATCCAGAAGCGCCTCGAGGTAATCGGCGGCTACATCACCCTCTTCTTCCAGACGGGCAACGAGTGACTTCTTATCTGGCTTCTCGCTCTTTTCGACTACTGCTTCTGTCTCGCTCATAGTGATAATCCTGTCTCTTTTATGCGTTATTAGTATGAATTGATATGAATTGGGTTATTTGTACCTTTTAAAAGCTACTTTTTCTTCTTTTTCTTGGTGGGGCGGGTGGGTTGTTGGCGCTGGCGTGGAGCATCCTCAACCACTGTTGTGGATGATTCAGAGCCAGTGCTCAATTCTGGGTTGGCGCCTGCTTTGGCCGCCTTCTTCTTCTGGAGCTCTTCATAGGCTGGTGATCCAGGGGTTGGGTTTCGCTTGATGACATAGAACTGCTGTCCCAAGGTCCACAAGTTAGTGGTCGACCAATAAATCAAAACACCAACCGGGAAGTTAACCCCGGAGATCGCAAAAATAATTGGGAAGACATACAACATAATTTTTTGTTGCTGCAACATCATGTTGTTTGAAGCATCCATCTTTGGCATGCCCTTTGTCATCAACTGACGTTGGGTAGTAAATGTTGTGGCAGACATAAAGACAATCAGACCAACAGTCACAATCTTTGTTGCGCTATCGGTATGAAGGCTGAGGAATGAACTCGAAAGGTTCGCGCCAAAAAACTTTGCGGCGTGTGCTGATTGCAACAATGAATCCTTGAGTGGGCCGTGTGGCTTCAACTTCGCAATGCCGTTCAACACCGTAAAGAGCGAGAAGAAGATTGGCGCCTGCGCCAAGATTGGCAAACACGAAGCGAGTGGGTTTGTTTTGTGCTCTTTATAGAGCTTCATCATCTCTTCTGATTACTTCTGACGGTCATCTTTGTGACGCTTCTGAATTTCCTTCATGTGTGGTTGCAACGCAGTAAGAGCCCGCTGGCTTTTAATCTGCTTGACGAACAACGGAATCAAAATAATTCGGATCAAGACCACAAGCCCGATAATCGACAAACTCCACTTAAGGCTCTCGTGATTGTTCTTACCGA
>CAJAEK010000184.1 GCA_903938735.1 uncultured Actinomycetes bacterium
GAAGGCTTTTCGTACTCAAGTACAAAGCCGAGAATGCTGATGATCAATGAGCCAACCGCGATAAGGGTTAGCCACCAACCGATAAGCAGACCAAGACCCATTGCACAGGCAGAAAGAGCGACGGGAAGAGGCCACCATGAATGCGGTGAGTAGAAACCAAGCTCGCCAGCTCCATCAGCGATTTCGCCTAGCTTGTTGTCTTCGGGCAGAACGTTCGCCAACCGCTTTTCGGTGAACCATAGATAGAAGGCAACCAGACCAGCCAAACCGCCGCTCAGCGAGATGGCTGTGATTCCTACGGCTTCGCCACCCACCCAGTAATAGATAACCGCCATCAGCGCATAGAACGCCGCAAGACCTGCAAATAAACGCCAACCAGCCTTCATTATTAGTGGCCCTTCTCGAGGTCTGTGTAAGCCATGTGTGGGTGGTGCAGATCAAACGCCGGACGCTCAGAGCGAATACGTGGCATTGATGTGAAGTTGTGACGTGGTGGTGGGCACGATGTTGCCCACTCCAAGGATGCGCCGTAGCCCCATGGATCATCAACGGTCACCTTAGGAGATTTGCGTGAAATCCAGACGTTGATAAAGAACGGAATCATTGAGAGTGCTAGCAAGAACGAACCGATGGTCGAAATCGTATTCATTGTGGTGAAGCCGTCCGATGCCAAGTAATCGGCATAACGACGAGGCATGCCCTTGATGCCCAACCAGTGCTGGATCAGGAAAGTCAGGTGGAAGCCAAAGAAAAGCGTCCAGAAGTGAATCTTTCCAAGGCGCTCGTTCAACATGTGACCTGTCATCTTTGGCCACCAGAAGTAGAAACCACCGAACATCGCAAATACCACGGTTCCGAAGAGGACGTAGTGGAAGTGAGCAACCACGAAGTACGAAGCTGAAACAGCGAAGTCCAACGGTGGTGAAGCAAGGATGATGCCGGTTAGACCACCGAACAAGAAGGTGATCAAGAATCCGAGAATGAAGAGCATTGGGGTTTCAAAGCTGACTGAACCGCCCCACATCGTGCCAATCCAGTTAAAGAACTTCACGCCTGTAGGAACACCGATTAAGAAGGTCATGAACGAGAAGAATGGCAAAAGAACCTGACCGCTAGCGAACATGTGGTGCGCCCATACCGACACAGAAAGTGCAGCGATGCCGATAGTTGCTGCTACCAATCCCTTGTAACCGAAGACTGGCTTACGGCTGAAGACTGGAAGAATTTCGGTCGCGATTCCGAAGAATGGCAGAGCAAGGATGTACACCTCTGGGTGTCCGAAGAACCAGAACAAGTGCTGCCACAACATGGCACCGCCGTTAGCGGGATCGAAAATGTGTGAACCAAAAATGCGATCTGCTTCGAGTCCCAAGAAGGCCGCAGCCAATGGTGGGAAGGCGAGCAGAACGAGAATCGAAGTAAGCAAGACGTTCCACGAGAAGATAGACATACGGAACATCGTCATGCCCGGGGCACGCATCGTGAAGATGGTCGTAATGAAGTTAACGCCA
>CAJAEK010000185.1 GCA_903938735.1 uncultured Actinomycetes bacterium
CAGTCAATCCGCCCAGAGTGTCCCCAATTCCCGCTGATTTACTAATTGCACTGAGATCACCAATGCTCTGCTCCCACGTCAATGGGTAATCCGATTGCAAGCCGGCGATCTGCGATGGCTGAATCGCCGCCGAATCAGTTGATCCAGTCGCATGTGTATTGCCCGTGGATTGCGCTACAGAAACCGCGTTGTGGTGCGTCACCACAGCAACCGTCAGCGACGCAACCAGCACGAGGGCAATAATCACACCGCCAATGATGCTGAATCGGCGAATGCGGCGACGCCGCACGCGTTGTTCAATCAACGGCATCAAATCTTTATTTTCGAGAACGCTGAGCGCCATCCAATTGAGTTCGCGGCGGATTAATGGATCGACTTCACTCATTGGTCATCCACCACCTCTCCGTAAACAATCTCGGCGGAACCCTCGGACAAGAATGTTTGTGGTGAGGCAAGGGTCTTTCGAACTGACTTCTCAAATTCTGGAACAAGGTCCAAGTGTGCCACGACCGCCGCTTTTGCTCGTGCCAAATGTGATGCGGCAGTACCCATAGGAATCTCAAGAATCTCAGCAATCTCGCGCAGAACAAATCCGTGTTCGTAAGAAAGAACAATCACCGCACGTTGCATCGCTGTTAATGATTTCAAGGCAGATTGCACCAAAAGCCGCTGAGCAACATCATCGGAATGATCTGCAATGTTTCGGATGTTCTCGGCTAAGTCCCATGTCGTCTCTTTTTCTTCGGACTTACGAAGCCACTTGCGCCGCATATCAGCATGCTTGCTGACCATCACGCGCATCACATACGCCTCTGGGTTCTCGTGTTTGGATACCTTCGCCCAGCGCTCATAAACGTCGGCCAAAGCTTCTTGCAGAACATCCTCGGCGTTCTGAGTATCAAAACAAATTACCCGGGCCGCGCGTAAAAGCGAGCTCTGCCGCGGCGCAAGCCACTCGGCAAATTCGGCGCGGTCTTTTTTACTCATAATGAATTCGCTTACGCGTCCGCACTCATCGAGAATTTAATAAAGAGAACAATCCAGACAACCAAAGCAGAACCAACAACGACTTGTTGACCGCTTCGCTCTGTCACGGTGACCAAGAATGCAGCACCCGCAAATACGCCTGACAAAGCCCATAAGGAAATCGCTGCGAGCGGACGAGAAACACCGCCGCGAATAAGTCGATGCGACAAGTGATCGTGCCCACCTTGGAAAGGGGAAACACCGCGACGAAGACGCGATGTAACCGCCACCGAGGTATCAAGAATCGGAACAGCGAGCAGCAGCGCTGCAACAAACAAGTGTGTCAATCGAGGCTGCGTGGATGGATGCAAACGTAGCGTCAGAGAAGCAATCAAAATTCCCAAGAACAACGCACCAGCGTCGCCCATGTAAATGCGTGCTGGGCTCTTATTCCACAGCAAGAATCCAATAGTTGCACCAGCCGTTACCGCAGCAAGCGACGCAACCAAGAACTGACCACCACGGAAAGCAATCACAAAGAGCATCGCGGACGAAACTGCGACAGTGCCAGCAGCGCCGCCATCAAGATTGTCGAAGAAATTAATCGAGTTACAGATACCCACCGTCCACACCACCGCTATCACCGAGTAAATCGCTTTGGATTCAATTGATGTAACAACCGGGTTTGTCGCAATCAACAACCACGCAGTGAATACACCGGCTACCGTCTGAAAAACGAAACGTGGCGCTGGGCGCAGATTACGTAGGTCATCGATCAAACCAATGATGCCCAAAACCAGGGCAGGCCCAAGAACTGATGTTTCTAGCCAAAAATTGTGCATCGTGAATCGCTTGGCAATTGTCGCTCCGTACGAAACAAGGAGAACGCCAATAATGATGGCAACACCACCCAAATACGGAACCGGCTCTTTATGTGTCTTGTGGGCCGCTGTGGGTGCATCAAAAATCTCTTGGCGGATCGCAATCCGGCGCATCACTGGCGTAAGAAAACCAACGACCGCGAACGCGCTTACGAAGAGTAAGAAGTATTGAAAATGCGTGATGCCCATCGATTACCCCTGCGCCGAATCTGAATCATCGCGACCGAGCAACGCCTTGACTTCGGACTCCTTGTAACGGCGGTGGCCACCGAGCGTCTTTATCGCCGTTAACTTGCCGGCCTTTGCCCAACGCGTCACCGTCTTGGGATCAACGCGGAAAAGGTTTGCGACTTCGGATGGAGTCAGGAGTACTTCTTGCGGCTCTGCAGTCATGCCGGGAATTTTAGGCGATATGTCCGAATTGCGATAGCCCCTACATCGCTCCTTCGAGCGCAGCGACCATGCGCCAGCGGGAAATCAAACGCTCATATCCATAACCAGCGGCCGCGCCATCACCGGATGCCAAGCCCGCCAACGATGTATTGATGTCCTCGATCGATGTATCGGCTTCTAGGCCGTTCTCGCCTGCTTCAATCAACGCCTTCTCGAGATAACCGGCCAAGCCGCCGTAATCAACTTCAACAATCGAATCAGCATGGAATAAATCCATCCACTCCAACAAATCAGCAATCTCTTGTTCGATCGGACCATTTCCGAACGATGCGACAACCGCTTGGTGCGTGAACATGCAACGCGCTTTGGCATTGGCAATCGATGTGCGCATCACTACAAATGGACCAACCGTCGATTCACCACGGATCCGA
>CAJAEK010000186.1 GCA_903938735.1 uncultured Actinomycetes bacterium
ACATCTGCGCCATCAAGCGCGGTCGTTAGCGAATCCAAGGTCGTCAACAGCATTGCAACACCAGCACCAGCAGCAATTCGAGCTGCCTCGACCTTGGTGACCATGCCGCCGCTGCCGACGCCAGATGAACCCACGCCGCCAATAGATACTGCGGCAAGGTCCTGCGGATTCTGCACATCAGAAATTCGATTAGCGCCAGCTTCAGTTGGTGGCGCGTCATACAAAGAATCGATATCGGTAACAAGAACTAATAAATCTGCATCGATGAGGTGTGAAACCAAGGCCGCTAGCCGATCGTTATCGCCAAAGCGAATCTCTTGAGTCCCGACGGTGTCGTTCTCGTTAATGATGGGAACAACGCCCAGCTGCAGCAACTTAAATAATGTGCGTTGAGCGTTTTGATAATGCGAGCGACGGACAACATCTTCAATGGTTAACAAGACTTGAGAGGCAACCAACGAATGTGTGCTGAGCTCTTTCGTGTAAGCGGCAATAAGCAAGCCCTGACCAACTGAAGCGGCTGCTTGCTGGGTTGCTAAATCTTTTGGTCGTGACGACAGCTTCAAGGGCGCTAAACCAGCGGCAATTGCACCGGAGGAAACAATGACTACTTCTTTACCTTGTGCGCGTAAGGAAGCCGCGATATCCACCAGCTTCTTTACCGACGCCTGGTTGAGTTCTGAACCAGCCGAACCGGTAAGCGTGGAGGAACCGACTTTGATAACGATGCGTTTTGCGTTCGCTAAATCGGCCCGTTTCACTTCTCGCCTTCAATCCTCGGATTTCGTGGATCCGTGACGTTGTACTCCCATTGCATGGCAATCTCGTCGTCGCTTAATTGATCTAAATCTTCATCGGCTTCATCAACGTAACGACCCTGCCATGGTGATTCCAACCGCAGGTCTTCACCGCGTGGACCAGCCAACAACTCTGCGCCGGCTTCAATCGAAGGTTCCCAATCAAAGATAACCGCGGCTTCACCTGCACCAATGCGGACTTCGTCCTTTGGCTTTGCGCCCTTCTTGAACAATTCTTTTTCAACGCCCAGTGTTGCCAAGCGATCGGCCAAATACCCAACAGCTTCGGAGTTACCGAAATCGGTCTGCTTCACCCAACGCTCTGGCTTGGTGCCAAGAACAGTGAACGAACCGTCTTCATTTGCCGTAACGGTAAAGCCGCTATCGCCAACCGCCTTTGGACGCAGAACAATGCGAACCTTTTCCTGCTCGGCTTCAACCTTGCGCTGTGCTTCGATAATTCGAGCCATCGCGTAATTGAGTTCAGTTAAACCAATGTGTGAGGCCGCTGAAATTTGGTAGACCTCGTAGCCGCGCTCTTCGAAGAGTGGCTGGACCATGTCGGCCATCGCCTTACCGTCTGGCAAGTCCACCTTGTTCAACGCAATGATGCGTGGTCGATCGGAAAGCGCAATCGAACCCTCATCCGCGGTGTAGTTGCGAAGCTCGGCTTCAATAATGTCGAAATCTTTGACCGGGTCGC
>CAJAEK010000187.1 GCA_903938735.1 uncultured Actinomycetes bacterium
GCAGACCGAATCACGATTATTCGCCGTGGCAAAGTAGTCGGAACCGCGGACCCCGCCTCGTCACAGAACGAGCTCGCATCGCTGATGGTGGGCCGCCCAGTGGACCTCAACCCGGACAAATCCTCCCACGCAATCGGCGAGGTAATTCTCTCGGTTAAGGATGTAACGATTCAGGATCTCACTGGTCGTGCACTTGTTAAAGATGTCAGCTTTGATGTTCGAGGTGGCGAAGTCCTCGCTATCGCTGGCGTTCAGGGCAACGGTCAATCGGAGCTCGCTCGTGCAATGGTTAATCTTGAAGACCACATCTCGGGGAGTATCAAGCTAGAAAACGATGAGATTGTGGGCCAAACGGTCCGTCAATCACTGCATCACGGCATCGCCTTCGTGCCCGAGTCCCGTGAACTCGATGGCTTGATTGCATCCATGTCGATTGCCGAAAACCTAGTTTTGGATCTGCATGACCTGGCTCCGTACGCGCATGGCGTACAAATGTCGCCGGCCACTGTCGCCACCGAGGCCGAGAAGAAGACGGTCGAATTCGATATTCGTTTGCAATCGGTGCAGGATCCAGTCTCGTCGCTTTCCGGTGGCAACAAGCAAAAAGTTGTTCTCGCGCGCGAACTATCGCGCCCGGTTCGCCTTGTCGTTGCATCTCAACCAACCCGTGGTTTGGATGTTGGTTCGATTGAGTTTGTGCATGAACGGATTTTGGCCGAACGCGACGCTGGCCGCGCCGTACTTCTCTTCAGTACCGAGCTCGATGAAGTTTTAGCGCTCGCGGATCGAATCGCGGTTATGTATCGCGGAGAGATTCTCAAGATTGTTCCAGCGACAGTCAGCGCTCAAGAGCTCGGTCTTCTTATGGCAGGAGTAGTCAATGCGTAAGCCACAGTTATCGTCACTTCGCGCGCTGAAGTTGCCGGTGCTTGCATTCTTGCTAGCGATGTTCGCTGGTGCGTTGTTGATTGCATTCTCCGATGCGCCGTCACTGAAGAAAATCGGCCACCCATGGCAATTCATCAAGTCCGCGAGCGCAGCAGCGGGTCATGCATATTTCGCACTCTTCCAAGGTGCGATTTATGACCACACTCTTGCAACGCCACACAATCCTTGGCTAGCTTTCTATCCGCTCTCAGAGACGCTGGTCGCAGCGGCACCGTTGATTCTCGCTGGTCTCTCGGTAGCGCTCGCGTTCCGTGCTGGACTATTTAATATTGGTGCGCAGGGGCAATTTATTTTCGGTTCGATTGCAGCTTCGTACATAGGTTTTCATTTTCATCTTCCGATTGGCGTGCACGTCATTCTTGCTGTCATTGCTGCGATTGTTGCTGGTGCTATCTGGGGCGGGCTTGTCGGTCTTTTGAAAGCTCGCACTGGTGCGCACGAAGTCATCGTCACCATCATGCTCAACTATGTTGCGCTCTATTTCTTAATGTGGGTACTCGGCACAACCACTTTCTTGCGCCCAGGCCGGAAAGATCCGATCGCACCGGATGTAGCGACTTCGGCTCGAATGCCACATTTGGCGGGCGATAACTTCCGGGTCAATTTCGGAATCTTTATTGCGCTAGCCGCAGCGGTATTTGTCTGGTGGTTGCTGTCGCGCAGCACATGGGGCTTCCGCTTCCGCGCCGTGGGAGCGAACACAGCCGCTGCAAAGACGGCTGGTATTTCGGTGCCGTTTGTGATGACCGCCGCGATGGTTATCTCTGGCGCTCTTGCTGGGCTTGGTGGTGCGGTCCACGTTCTCGGTAGCGATTTTTCATTATCTGGCGGCAGTGCGGGAAACTTCGGTTTCGATGCCGTCACCGTTGCGCTCTTGGGCCGGGCCCAACCCATGGGCACTGTTATTGCTTCCATACTCTTTGGCGCGCTCCGCGCAGGTGGCAGCACGATGCAAGCCAACACAACCACGCCGATTGATATCGTCCTTGTGATTCAGGCGCTCGTTGTTCTCTTCATCGCGGCACCATCCGTGGTTCGTTTCGTCTTTAGATTGAAGAACGTCAAAACCGGTGGCGAACTCGTAGCGAAGGGATGGAACGGCTAATGAGCAATTCAGCAGAGCCCACTCCCACAACTCAGGGTTTATCCGCAACGGATCGCCGTCGCCGTCGCAGCATTTATGTGATGGTCGCTCTCTCTGCGTTATCTACCGTGCTCTTTGGAATCCTGCCTGGTTCTAACCAGAAGGTGACTTACGGTTTTGTACTCGATAAAGAGTGGGTGCTTATTCACCAATGGGCGCTCAATGCAAAGAGCGCATCACTCGGTTTTGGCTTGTTGGCGCTGATTGCCTCAATTCTTGGTTACCAGCTCTTCCAGCGCGGGATTAAATCTCGGCTCGTTGGCGCTGTTGCAAGTGCTGGCATCTTGATGTCCTTCTTGTCGTGGGCCGCAGCCGGCAAGTTCATTCCCTTTACAGGCTTGCTTCAAGGCGCACTCTTCTTGTCTGTGCCACTGATCTTCGGATCTATGTCCGGTGTTCTCAGCGAGCGCTCTGGTGTGGTGAACATTGCAATCGAAGGTCAGCTTTTGGCCGGCGCCTTCGCATCAGGTGTCGTCGCCTCATTGACCCACAGCACTTTCTGGGGCTTACTGGTCGCACCCATCGCTGGTTCGCTCATCTCGCTCTTGCTGGCGGTCTTTGCCATCAACTTTGGTATCGACCAGATTATTCTAGGATTCGTTCTTAACGTTCTGGTCTATGGCATCACTGACTTCTTATACAAGATGTTGTTAATCCCATATCAATCAACCTGGAACTCTGGACCAACACTTGCGCCGATTAAGATTCCATTCTTATGGAAAATCCCCGTAGTCGGCCCAATTCTCTTCGATCAAACAATCATCGTGTATTTGATGTATATCGGAATTTTCGCTCTCAACTTCGCACTCTTCCGCACCAAGTGGGGCTTGCGCACACGTGCGGTTGGCGAGCATCCAACTGCGGCCGATAGCGTGGGCATCAAGGTCAATCGACTTCGCTTCCGCAATGTATTGATTGCCGGCCTTGTCGCAGGTCTTGGCGGTGCGTACTTCACAGTCGGTCTTGGCGGCGCCTTCTCGAAAGAGATGACCGCGGGCAAAGGTTTTATTGCCTTGGCTGCTTTGATCTTCGGTCGCTGGAGTCCATGGGGAGCCGTTGGCGCAGCGCTCATCTTTGGTTTTGCAGATAACCTGCAAAGCGTCTTGGGAATCATCGGAACACCAATTCCATCTGAATTTATGTTGATGGCGCCCTATGTAGCAACCATCATTGCGGTGACTGGATTTATTGGTCGGGTTCGTGCACCGGCTGCCGATGGCGCGCCATACAAGCGCGGTGAAAACCACTAATGACAACAATCGATTGGGATTCACTTCATAATCAAGCAAAAGAGATTATGAAGAAGGCCTATGCGCCTTATTCGAAATTTCCAGTAGGCGTCGCAGCGCTTGTCAGCGATGGTCGAGTTGTGACCGGCTGCAACGTCGAGAATGCAAGCTACGGTCTTGGACTCTGTGCCGAATGTGGTTTAGTCTCAAACCTCATTGCAACTGGTGGTGGCAATCTAGTCGCTGCAGTCTGTGTGGATGCCGACGGCAATTTTCTTTCACCATGCGGACGTTGTCGCCAATTGCTCTTCGAGCATGGTGGATCCCAAATGCTCTTCATGACTCCCGACGGTCCTCGGCCGATGGCAGATCTCTTGCCGTGGGCATTTGGTCCCGAAGATTTGAAATAGCAATGGCCGAATTATTTGCGGCCGTTGAAATCATTTCGGCAAAGCGCGACAAGGGCGAACTAACCGACCCGCAAATTGATTGGGTCATCGATGCTTACACCCGCGGGGTAGTCGCCGACGAACAGATGTCTGCTTTGTTGATGGCAATTCTGCTTAATGGAATGAACAGCCGGGAGATTTCGCGTTGGACCGATGCGATGATCCGCAGCGGCGAACGGATGGAATGGTCTGCCGTAAAGCGCACCACCGTTGATAAGCATTCAACCGGGGGAGTCGGCGACAAAATTACTTTGCCATTGGCGCCGCTGGTCGCTGCATGTGGTGGCGCAGTGCCACAACTATCTGGCCGCGGACTCGGCCACACTGGTGGAACGCTCGATAAGTTGGAATCGATTCCGGGTTGGCGAGCATCACTATCCAACGAAGAGATGTTAAAAGTTTTGCAAGATTGCGGCGCGGTCATCTGTGCAGCTGGTGCCGGTTTAGCGCCCGCGGATAAGAAGCTCTA
>CAJAEK010000188.1 GCA_903938735.1 uncultured Actinomycetes bacterium
CAGGAGTAGATGTCACTTCTGTAGCAGTTGCTGATGGTGACTCAACTGGCGTGGTTGTTGGTGTCGGTGTTTCTGTCACGACAGGCACTGCAGTGGCGGCCGGTGTTGCTGTTGCGGCCGGCGTTGCTGTTGCGACCGGTGTTGCCACTGGAGGTACAACTGGTGTCACAACCGGAGGTGGCAAACACGCGTTATTGACGATTGTGGTTCCGCCAAGTGTTACGGCGCCAGCGATGGCAAGAAGTTGTCCATTAACAAATGATGCCGCACCAGTGCTGATTGAGGCCTGGGCGATTACATGGCCAACCATGGTTGAAGCCTGACCGAGCGTTGCCGAACTTCCGACCTGCCAGAAAACGTTACATGCCTGGGTTCCATTTATAAGGAGAACGCTGCTGGAGACCCCGGTTACAAGTGTTGAAGCAGCGCGGAAGATAAAGACAGCGTTCGCATCACCACCACCATTGAGTGTGAGAGTGCCGTTCACTTCAAGGGTGCCACCGTAGTAAGCACCAGGGGTGATTGATCGTCCTGCCCCTAACTCAACCGCAGTGGGTGTGCCGCCACGATTGCTTGCCAAGGCTGTTGACGCTGCAGTCAAAGCGGTTAGAGAAGATCCGCCAAGTATCTGTACCCCAGATGCAGTGATAGACCCAGTTGGAGCAGTTGCTCCCCCGACTCCGATATCGCCGCCAGCAGTTCCTGTCACCGTACTCGGTGTTGCGCTTGTGATAGCAGCGCTAGCAAGCACACCGTAACTTGCAGCCGATCCCATGCTGAGAGGAGTCTCTGCTGCGCTTACTGGTGCCGGAAAATAAGTAAATCCAGAGGCGAGAAATAAACCAACAAATGTGACCTTGATTAACGCTGGGCGAGCCTTTCGGATGCTTTTCATTTCTCTTCGATTCTAAGAATGAATCAGGATGTGCCATCTGGCCTTACTAAAATCATTATAGGCACCTTCTTTTAGATGTAAATACCAAATAGGGCTGTTCTGGTGGATATGAGTGCCTGCGGTATTTGGTTGCTCGCTAGGTGTGTTACCGTGAAAATAATTAAATACGGCGTTCGAGCAGATAGCTCATTGAAGAGCGATCGTAGGTAATTAATAGGAAAATACAATGGAAAACAATGAGAATGATGTTCAAAGCCATCTAGATTCTGCAAAATCAGAGCTTAAAAGTGCTGCAGAAGGATTAATCCAAAACACAAAGGACCAGGTCCACGAGACCTTGGATTCCGCTAAAGAGAAGATCAATGATGTCGTTGGAAATGTAGCGACATCGATCAGCAATGCTGCAGATAAGGTCAATGACGAAGTTGCTAAGAAGCAGACTGAGTTTGATGCTCCAAAAAGTTCTTCTTAATCACTTCAATGAAACTTCACAAGGTAGCTAAAAAAGCCACCTTCATAATCGTGGCAGGCATTGCTTTAGCTTTGCTTGCTCCGATCACTTCTTCCTCCGCGAATTCGGTCGCAGGGATCACACTCGGGATAAGTGCTGACTATGCACTTGTTTCGAGTGGTGCCCTGACCATAGGCGCCGGAGCCACTTTTGCGGGTACGGGCCACTCTGAAGATGCCGCTGTCCAAGCGGTGCAGACCGCCTACAACTACATACTTGATATCCCTGGTTCTGATTCAATGACGGCAGAGATCGGTGGCCAAACCTTTCATCCAGGTGTTTATGACATCCCTGCAGATGCCGCATTGGATATCAATGCCTCTGTCACCCTCAATGGTGGCGGCGACCTTCACTCAGTCTTCATCTTCCGTTCGGTTGGCGCAATCACAACTACGGCAAGCATCACCATAAGTGCGATTAACGGTGCGCAACCAGCCCATATCTTTTGGATATCACATGCCGCAATAACCACCGGTGCGAGCTCATCGATGCCGGGACATCTGATCGCACTTGCTGCAATAACAACTGGTGCTTCATCGAGTGTTGATGGGGCAGTGATGGGTCTCGGTGCTGTCTCACTCGGCGGTACTTCCACTATTGTGCAATCTGCTCCCATTCCAGATCCCACACCAACACCAACTCCAACTCCAACCGCGACGGCGACTCCAACTCCAACCGCGACTGCGACTCCAACCGCGACTGCGACTCCCACACCAACTCCAACCGCGACTGCAACTCCAACTCCAACTCCGACTCCAACCGCGACTGCGACTCCCACACCAACTCCAACCGCGACTGCA
>CAJAEK010000189.1 GCA_903938735.1 uncultured Actinomycetes bacterium
ATGCACCAAAGAGAGCAGTAGCGGCCAACACGGCGGTCGCAATCGCGATGCCCTTGGTGATTGCCTTGGTGGTGTTACCGACAGCGTCGAGAGAGGTGAGGATTTGTGCGCCCTCGCCCTTCACATCGCCAGACATTTCAGCAATGCCTTGTGCGTTGTCTGAGATAGGACCGGAGGTATCCATCGCGACGATAACGCCGACGGTGGTCAACAATCCGGTGCCAGCAAGTGCGACAGCAAAGAGTGACAAGATGACCGAGCCATGGCCCAGCTCAAAAGCACCGAAAACAGCTGCTGCGATGAGCAGCGCTGAATACACGGCGGATTCGAAACCAACGGAAATACCAGCCAAAATCACTGTTGCAGAGCCGGTCTTTGATGATGCAGCGACGTCGTTTACTGGACGACGACCAACTTCGGTGAAGAAGCCGGTGAGCAACTGAATTGCAGCAGCCAAGACGATACCGATCAATACCGCACCGATAGAGAAGATGCGTGGATTAAGACCAGCAACAACGGATGATGGATTCAAACCTTCCAGCGCGCTCATGCTGCTTGGCAAGTAAGTGAATGTTGCGAAACCAACGAGTACTGCGGAGATAACAGCCGAAGCAAAGAACGAGCGGTTGATTGCTTGCATCGCAGACTTGTCGGTTGAACGTAGTCGAGTAATGAAGATACCGATGATTGCGGTGACGATACCGATTGCAGGCACGATCAACGGGAAGATCAAACCAGCGTTACCGAATCCGGCCTTGCCGAGAATAAGTGCAGCAACAAGTGTGACGGCATATGACTCGAACAAGTCAGCGGCCATACCGGCACAGTCACCGACGTTGTCGCCAACGTTATCTGCGATTGTTGCAGCGTTACGTGGGTCATCTTCAGGAATGCCTTGTTCAACCTTGCCGACCAAGTCAGCGCCAACATCGGCAGCTTTGGTGAAGATACCGCCACCCACGCGCATGAACATCGCGAGCATTGCGGCACCGAAACCGAAACCTTCGAGTACTGATGGTGCATTTTCCTTGTAGATGATCACAACGAGTGATGCGCCAAGGAGACCCAAGCCAACGGTGGTCATACCAACGACGCCACCGGTGCGGAATGCGATCTTGACTGCGTTCTCGGATGAGTTCTGGCGAGCGGCTTCGGCGACGCGAACGTTCGCGCGCACGGCAAGCCACATGCCGTTGTATCCAACGCCGGCGGAGAAGAGCGCGCCGAGCAAGAAGAAGATAGAGCGGCCGATGCGAATCGACATCAGGCTGTGGCCTGCATCGTCATGCGCTGGCAACGCGAAGAGTAGGAAGAAGACGACGGCGACAAAGACGGAGAGCGTCTTGAATTGTCGGTTGAGATACGCGGCGGCGCCTTCTTGAACGGCGGCGGCGATCTCCTTCATCTTGTCGGTGCCATCAGAGGCGGCCAAGACCTGAGCGCGGAGCGCATAGGCGATAGCGAGCGCCACGAGGCTGATAGCCAAGACGATGTATGTGTATGTCAGGTTCGAACCACTGACGTGGACCATATTGGACACTAGTTACTCCTTTGGGTGTTCATCTTTGGACACTAAATGGATACTAAAGAGATTGAGCGAGGGTCGATATGAATTTTTGTTCTTGAGGTGCCTGAGAAGGTTACACATACCCCTAGGCCCTATTACAAATAAATAGGTATAAATTTTTCATCCACAGCCGCTCCGCACGGGGAAAGCGGCGATTTCCGCGGTCATAGGTACCCTGACTCCCATGAGCTTTGTGAACCTGGCATCTGTCTTGGGGTCGAATTACGCCCTAGTGATCGCATTCGGCATCTTGTTCCTGGAGACGGCGCTGCCG
>CAJAEK010000190.1 GCA_903938735.1 uncultured Actinomycetes bacterium
CAGATTTGATCTGTCTTGCTAAGTCGATTGGTGGAGGATTGCCACTCGCTGCCTTCGGTGGCAAGAAGGCGTTGATGGATACGATCACCGACAATCGCATGGCGCACTTCGGTACATTTAACGGTAACCCGCTAGCAATGGCTGGTGTTCGTGCGATGGATCGAATTTGCACCGAAGAATCTATGGCCAAGGCGGAGGAACTCAACGTTCAGGCGTTGACTCGCATCTCTGAAATCATTGATCGGTACGAACTCCCTGCACACACCGTTGGATTCGGCGTAAAGGGTTGTATTACCTGGTCGGTCGATCCAGTGCGCAACTACCGAGATTACAAGGCAACTGACTTCGAGATTGCGGAACTCTCATGGCTATGGTCGCTCAACCGCGGCATCATCACACCTCCGGGACTTGATGAGCAATGGCTGATTTCGCTGGCGCATACCCAGAAAGAGATCGATATCTTGGTCGAAGATTTCCGCCAGTTGGCAGAAGCGCTTCGCTCCGAATAAATACTACTAGTTAATTATTTAAAACTATTCGAGACTAATAAGTTCGAGATACTGCTCGCCCCACAAGTCTTCATCACCGTCGGGCAGCAGTAATACTCGGTCTGGCTTCAAGGCGCGCACCGCGCCTTCATCGTGCGAGACCATAACAACGGCACCTTGGTATTCGCCAAGTGCAGCCAAAATCTCTTCACGGGATGCTGGATCCAAGTTATTAGTAGGCTCATCGAGCAATAGGACGTTTGCGGATCCAACGACCAGTGTGGCCAGGGCCAAGCGAGTTCTTTCGCCGCCAGATAAGACGTTCACAGGCTTAGAGACGTCATCGCCAGAGAAAAGGAATGAACCCAGCGTTTGACGCGCTTGTTGCTCGCTGATTTTGTCGCCAGCAGAGAGCATGTTTTCTAGAACGGTGCGATCAAAATCCAACGACTCGTGTTCCTGTGTGTAGTAACCAATCTTCAAGCCATGACCCGGTTGGATTTCGCCAGTATCAGAAGTGTTGGTGCCGCCGAGAATAGAGAGCAGTGTTGTTTTACCAGCGCCGTTTAATCCAAGGATGACAACGCGAGATGCGCGGTCGATAGCAAGATCAACGTCGGTGAAGATTTCAAGCGAGCCATAAGACTTCGACAAGCCAGTGGCCATAAGCGGGGTCTTGCCACATGGCGATGGGGTAGGGAAGCGCAGCTTCGCCACCTTGTCGGACTTGCGTACATCTTCAAGACCGGAGAGCAATGCATCGGCACGACGCAACATTCCTTGCGCGGCCTTAGCTTTCGATGCCTTAGCGCGCATCTTCTCGCCCTGCTTCGCCAAGATTTCTGCCTTCTTCTCGGCGTTTGCACGTTCCTTCTTGCGACGATGTTCATCTTGCTCGCGCTGAAGCAGATATTTTTTCCAACCCAGGTTGTATACGTCGATGACGTTTCGGTTGGCGTCAATGTAGAAGACTTTGTTCACTACGGTTTCGATAAGTGCAACGTCGTGCGAGATGACGACCAATCCGCCGGAGTATTTCGCAAGATATTCTCGGAGCCAGTTAATGGATTCGGCGTCCAAGTGGTTGGTGGGCTCATCGAGCAACAGTGTTTCTGCGCCGGAGAAGAGCAAGCGCGCAAGTTCGACTCGACGACGTTGTCCGCCCGAGAGAACGCCCAACTTCTCTTCGAAGATACGTTCCGGCAGGCCAAGGTTGGTGGCAATAGATTCAGCTTCGGCGGTTGCGCCGTAGCCACCAGCAGCATTGAATTCAGAGTCAACGCGGGTGTAGCGCTCCATCGCGGCTTCGAGGTCATCGCCGGTCGCTGTTGAAAGCGCCTCTTCAGCTTTGCGCATTCGAATCATGATCTGGTCGAGTCCACGAGCAGAAAGGATGCGACTAATCACGAGTTCGTCTTGATCGCCGGTTCGTGGATCTTGGGGCAGATATCCGATATTTCCCGTGCGGGTTATCTGGCCGCCGGCGGGCATGGTTTCGCCAGCCAAGACCTTACAGAGAGTGGATTTTCCGGCGCCGTTACGCCCAACAAATCCGATTCGATCGCCGTGGTTGATGCGGATGGTTACATCCTTAACAAGCAGGCGTGCCCCAGCTCGAAGCTCAACACTCTGGGTCGCAATCACTGGGGAATCTTGCCACAGAAAGTGGCCTTCAATTCCGCTTTAGTCGATGACGAAGCCAGACTTGATTGCTCCCATTTCGATGCCAGCAGCGACGTGATCGGTTGATTCGCCACGTGCCAATTGAGCATCGTGTGCCTTGTCGTGCCAGCGCTGTTCAATCTTTCCAAAGCGCCAGAGAAGTAGCGCGAATGCCCATACGCCGATGAACATCGCAACGATGATAAATCCTGCCTTATTGATATTAAAAGCGAGGGCGTAATTCCAGAATCCACCGGTCAGATTCAGCTGCTGAGCAAAGACCTGAGCAATTTCGAGTCCGCCAATGAAGATTGCGACGACAACAGATAAACCAGTAATGACGATGTTGTAGTAGACCTTGCGGACCGGGCGCGAAAACGCCCACCCGTACGCGAAGTTCATGAAGGAACCGTCGATGGTGTCGAGCAGCGACATTCCACCAGCGAAAAGCATCGGCAGTGAAAGAATTGCCCACCAAGGCAATCCTGCGATGACAGATGAGCCAGCCAAGACGAGCAGGGCAACCTCAGTGGCGGTGTCGAAGCCAAGACCAAAGAGAATTCCAAGCGGATACATCTTCCAAGATTTGTCGATTCGGCGGGCGATTGGTCCAAAGAAGCGCATCATG
>CAJAEK010000191.1 GCA_903938735.1 uncultured Actinomycetes bacterium
AAGAATATGTCTACGACATGGCGCCAAATGGACTTGATGGGCAATATTGGCTTTTCCTTTGGACCACGAGTGATGCAAACATTGATTGCAGTAAAGGGTCCGACAGTTATGTTCGACCTCACGAACCTGATGAGCCAAGGATCAACATTTGATCAGGCGTTCCAAAAGGAGTTCGGAGTCAGTTGGATGACCGCAGAGCCAACAATTGCCAAAACCATATGGGACGAATATCAAGGCAAGTATTAGGAGCGATAACGCCGTAGTCCCGCTCATTATTTATGACGGAGAGTGTGACTTTTGTATTGCTTCGGTCCGCTGGGTTCAGAAGAGAGCCCAGGTAGGAGCCATCTCGTTTCATGCCGCACCTTTGGCGGATTACGGGCTCACGAAAGAGCAGTGCGCCAAAGAGGTAGTGGTTCTGCATGAAGGAAAGAAGTACGGAGGGGCATTTGCAATTGAAAATCTGATCGAAGTTCGGGGAAACCAAGTGTCATGCTATTTGGACCTCGTCGCAAGCTAGCGCTTTTTGTATCCCGGAGGACATGTAGCGCTTGTCACGACTTTGGTAGCAGAGCCCTTCGCGCAGGTTATGGATTTCGCAACGGATTTAGTTACGGTGGTGGCACTTGCTTGGGTTAGTTTCACCGAGATATTTGGGTTTGAATACGTGAAGTTGTAAGCACCCAGGGAGAGCCAACCATTCCGCTCGCCAACCACCGTTGTGGAGATATCAGGAGAGCCATCCGCGGATGTAACTGAGACGGTGGCGCTTACTGGGGCACTCGTAAATCCGTAGATGCATCGGGCGACTTTGGAATTCATCACCAAGTCATATGTGCCCTTATTCAGAGTCGATCCATCTGGCTGAAAGTGCGTTGCTGCAACCTTGTAGTTCAAAACACCTGACTTCTTATCGAATTGAGGTGGGCCATCGATATACATGGTTGCGTTGGTGGTAACAACACCAGCCAAACCAGTCGAGCCATTGAGGCACTTAGAAATATTGTCATTTCCATTCCCCGATTGCATCGTGTTGAGAGTCCAGAGCCATGGGTCAGCCGAAGCCTTGTCGCCGACTACCGGTAACCAATCGACAAATTCGGCCATTGACTCCGCATTGAACTGAGCGGCTATATGTTGATAGGAAATAGTTTTTTGCCCAGCTGGAGATCTTTCAAAGTCTGACACTGGTGCGCCTGGCGCTGTACTCGTGTCGTTGGTAAATCGGAGTGCCTGACCGCTCCAGGAATGAGAGCTATAGAAACTTTGCAACGCCGGCGGCAGCAAATCGGAGGAAACCCATGTGGCCAGAGCCGGTACCTGGATGGGTTGCGCATCCACAGTGAGATTCTGAGTCCCATTTGGACCAGAGGTTAATGAAATTGTTGGACTCTTCATGCGACCGTGTAACCATCCAACAATGGGTTCGGATAACCGCAATGAGAAGCCGAGAGATATACCTGCCGGCATGGGGTATGCCAGTCCACATTCGTTTTGCGAGACGACGATACATAATGATTGTTGGTCCGGCGTTATAGCGAAATGTGTTGAACCCCGCATACTTATACGCCTGACGGAATCGTAGGTCGCAGAATTTGTATCAACGGTCAAGTCGTTGAAGGTTCCAGTAATTGGTTTAATAGCGTAGAAAGCAGCTTGCAATTGGCGCAATCCCCATTGACCCTTGCTTCCGTCGTCACGACTAGACAGCATCGAGACTTTTAACAGGTATTGATTTCCACCGGCATGAGTTGCGCCTGGAATCGTCATCAGGGCCGCCCCACCTCCGCTTGGAATGTGATGTGCAGGATCGCCCGTGAAGTCTTGCAATCGTCGGGTTGGATATTGACCGTTTTGCTGAATATCTAACGTGGCGCCACTAGCGTCCTTCGCTGTCACTGCGGAAATACAATCCACAGCAGCATCACTTGCGCAGATAGGAAGGACGGCGTTGTAAGCCTGTCGCGCCGTGAAATTGCATGCGGCGTCAGTCGCGCTAGTACATGCGGTTACCGCAGTTACCTGATTTCCGGATGTTTGATAGTTGATGAAATAAGAGCCTTGGGTTGATAGGAAAGCCGATTCGCTGGCGACATATCCTTGTTGACCATTGGTCGAGACCGTTGGGGCTACAAATTGCTCATCGACGCCGGATGCGTGAGCCAACGAGGGGAGGAGAAGCGAGGATGTGAGGACTACAACTAATCCGATTTTTCTGAGGTTCATGATTCGCCTATCCCATGCCGTAGAAATCAACCCTGCTAGTACCTATACCGAGAAAGGTAGGCAGATTTATGCAGGCAGAGGCTAAGAATTAAGCGTAACGAGGCGAATTACCTCGTACCTACGCGCTTAGACACATTGATGACGAAAGAACTGGTCGACGATAAGAAGGCTGAGTTGGTCGGTGTAAAAACGACGGTAATGGTTATCGGACCGAGAGTCGCTGGCTTCCATGGGCAAGACGCCGTGAAAGGCGAGACGACCGTGGTCGCTATGTTCTTGCAACCAGGAATCGGTTTCTTTGGCCCTACTTGTGGTTGGAAGTAATACGTCGCTTTGCCTGCGGCTCCGGTGAATGTCGAAGAAATAGAGTTTCCATTTCGATAGGTCGAGCTTGTGAGGCCGGTTGAAAGCGCCGCCGTTACACCAGTGATGCCCTGAGCAAAAGTTACAGTCGTTTGTGACGATTGGATCTGTGAATAATTGATATCAGCTGCCTTTGTCGCCGTAACCAAGCATGTGCCAGCACCTGCCGCGGTTAGCGCTGCTCCTGCAACTGAGCAAGATGTCGTTCCATTCGCCGAGGAATAAGTGACGCTTCCCGTGCCTGATCCGCCAGAAATCGAGAGCGTGAGGGGAATTCCGTATGTGCCCCCGGTTGGAATAATCGTAATCGCAGATTGGCTGGCTAGATTAAAAGTAAAGGTCGCGGCGGAGCTTGTGGTCGAGACGTAATTTGTATCTGATGCGATGGTTGCGGTGACCAAACAAGTTCCACTAGATCCCGCCGATAGCGTTGCATTACTTGCAGAGCTAGAAAGTGCACAGCTCGTCGCCGTTCCATTCGCAACAGAGAATGTAATTGAACCTGTTCCGTTGCTTCCTGTTGTGGTG
>CAJAEK010000192.1 GCA_903938735.1 uncultured Actinomycetes bacterium
CGCGGGCATTCGCGTTATTCGTGCTTTTGTGAAGACTGGCCAAGAGCAAGAGCGCTTCGCCGCCGTCAACACCGATTTGATGAGCAACCAGCTGCAGGTTACGCGCACCTTCGCCGTGATGTTCCCAGTGCTAACGCTGATTCTCAATCTATCCAGCGTGGGCGTTATCTGGTTCGGTGGACACTTGATCGATAGCGGCAAGATGCAGATTGGTTCGATGACCGCGTTCTTGTCCTATATGGCTTTGATTCTCTCCAGCGTCATGATGGCTGTAATGATGTCGTTGATGATTCCGCGCGCTGCCGCGTCGGCCGAGCGCATTCAAGAAGTGCTCGATACCGAATCCTCAGTCGTGGATACGTTGACCCCAAAGAAGGCGGCCCAACGCACCGGCACAGTGGAGTTCCGCGATGTGGAGTTTCGCTATCCAGGCGCCGAACACCCGATTCTCTCCGATATTTCATTCACGGCCGAACCCGGCCAGGTGACCGCAATTGTAGGAAGTACCGGTTCCGGTAAGACAACGATGCTCAATCTGATCCCGCGCTTTATTGATGTCACGGGCGGAACTGTTCTCCTTGATGGACTGGATGTCCGCGAGCAAGGCCTAGAAGATATTTGGAGCGACATTGGCCTTGTGCCACAGCGCGCCTTTCTCTTCGGGGGCACGATTGCCAGCAACCTTCGATACGGCAACCCCAACGCCACCGACGACGATTTATGGCACGCGCTCGAGATCGCGCAGGCGAAGGATTTTGTGCAAGAGCTGGAGTTAAAGCTGGATGCACCTGTTGCCCAAGGCGGCACCAACTTCTCGGGCGGACAGCGCCAGCGGTTGTCGATAGCGCGTGCATTGGTCAAGAAGGCGCGTATCTATCTCTTGGATGATTCCTTCAGCGCTTTGGACTACACCACGGATGCCAAATTACGCACAGCGCTCGAATCCGATGCGAAGGGTTCGACCATCATCATTGTTGCCCAACGGATCTCCACGATTCTCAACGCCGACCAGATCATCGTGCTCGATCAAGGCAAGATTGTGGGTATCGGCACGCATCAAGAATTAATGAAGTCATGTCAGACCTACCAAGAGATTGTGTTGTCACAACTCAGTCCTGAGGAGGCAGCATGAGCATGACTCGTTCTGGCGGTGGCGCCCCCAATCGCGGAGCCGGCCCAATGCGTGGTGGCCCGATGGCCGGCATGTTCGGCGCACCACCCGCTAAATCAAAGGACTTCAAGGGTTCCCTGAAGCGATTACTGAAGGTGCTCGAGAATGAGCGCAAGGCGTTAATCGCCGTCTTTGTTTTGATTACCACCAGCGTCACGATCGGTGCATTTGGTCCAAAGATCATGGGCCGCGCCACCAACTCGATCTTCTACGGATTCATTGGCCGCAAGTTGCCGGCCGGCATGACCAAAGAACAAGCGGTTCAACATCTGCGTGCGACGGGCCAGACCACCCAGGCGGATATGTTGCAGAAGTCATCGGTGGTTCCCGGTCACGGCATCGATTTCCATTACGTCGGTAAGATCATTCTGTTGACGATTGCGCTCTACGTTGTTTCCTCGCTCTTTATGTGGGTTCAGGCCTACATCATGGCGGGTGTAACACAAC
>CAJAEK010000193.1 GCA_903938735.1 uncultured Actinomycetes bacterium
AGTGAGCACTTGGTACGGCGAGTATTGCTGGTAACCACTCAAAAGACCGACTGACGAAGCGGTCCGTTTGAAACCGTCAACCATGGCTTGCAGAGCTTGACTTGCAGTCGTACCGGTCGCGAAAGCGTAATCTGCTGGAGCAAGGACGCCTTCCAGGCTCTTATTGGTTACAAATACGGGCAGTGAGAATGCGTGCTTCGGCGTGAAGTCATCCGTTATGGAACTGGAAGAACGAATCGCCTTCAAGACATCCTGGAATGTTGACGCCTCTCGGACTCGGACAAGCCCGCGCACAAGTTTTTGATCGAGCATCTCGGCAAGAGCTAGCCGTGAAGGAATGTGCGTCTCTATCGAATGAATACCCGGACTAATCCCCTGCGATCGAACGTCGCTCAACTCCAAAGAGATAAATCGAGAGCTGCTCTTGACGACACCGGCGCTTTGTAGAGCTCTCGCAATCGCCGAGCCGGTCGCGCCAGACGGAACTGAAACATCTACCCGTGGCCCCGCCTTGCCGGATGGGTAATCCGAGCTTGTTGGCCAGAGCAAAAAAGCCAGAATTGACGCGATCACTGCAGCAGAAATAAGAAAAGCGCCTCTGCGGCTCGTAATTCTCGACCTCATCCTTCGTACTTACTCTTCGAAGGTGCGCCCTGAGACTTCTCGGCCATCAGCGCACTTTCAAGAATGTCGGCGGCGGCAGCCGAATCGATGAGGGACCTGGATGCACGCGCATCCTTACCTGATTCTCGCAGAGCCTTTGCCGCCGAAACGGTTGAGAGTCGCTCATCGACAAAGTAGATATCGCCCGAGTAGGCGCTCCGCAATTGCCCCGCGAAGCTCTGCACGGAATCAGACTTTGCGCTCGAACCACCATGAAGATGCAACGGAAGACCAAGAACAATATAGATCGGCTCTACATCTGCGATCAGTGCCGAGAGGTTGAATTCCAGATTCTCGTCGTTAGCTAGAAAATCACGTGGTGATGCAAATATCCCATCAGGATCGCTTGCAGCTACACCGATTCGAACATCCCCAAAATCAAAGGCAAGTCGACGACCTCTAAGCATTACTTACCAAGCGAAGCGATGTTCTTAACAATCTCTTCCAGCGCCAACGAAATCTTTGAAGCGTCCGAACCGCCGCCTTGTGCAAAGTCCGGCTTTCCGCCGCCGCCGCCGCCGAGTACAGTCGAACCGATTTTTACCAAGTCGCCAGCCTTAATACCTGCCTTCTGGGCAATATCCGAAACGCTTACAACCAGCGTCACCTTCTCGCTTCCAGCGGAGGTGAGAACAACGACCGCGTCAGATACTCTGTTGCGTAGATCGAGGGCGAGAGAACGAAGGTCCTCAGCTGAAGCCTCAACATCGAGCGAAGCTGCAATCACATTAAATCCACCGACGACCTGTGCTGAATCCTTGAGCTTGTTTGCGGAGGCCATCACGGCCTGCGCGCGGAATTGTGACAACTCTTTTTCAATCGACTTCATCTTGCCAACCAAGTCACTGATGCGCTCTGGCAGCTCCTCAACACGAGAACCCTTGATGATTTCGGTTAACGAACCAAGAAGGACGTGCTCCCGCGCGAGGTAGCTGTAAGCATCGAACCCTACGAGCGCTTCTACGCGACGAACGCCGGCCCCAATCGAGGATTCGGAAAGGAGTTTTACAACGCCTAGTTGGCCAGAAGCTGAAACGTGAGTACCGCCACAAAGTTCGTGCGCCCAATCGCCTACGCTTACAACTCGAACTTGATCGCCATACTTTTCACCGAAGAGCGCCATCGCTCCCATGGCCTTTGCTTCCGGCTGCGTCATGGTCTGCGCGGTTACCTGAAGATTCTCGAGCAATAAGGAATTCACACGACTCTCAACATCAGCAAGTACTGATGGTGGAACGGAACCGTTCGCGGGGAAATCAAAGCGAAAACGTCCTGGGGCATTTTCCGATCCCGCTTGGGTAGCAGTCTCGCCGAGCGCTTCCCGGAAAGCCTTATGAACCATATGCGTCGCTGTGTGAGCGCGAGAAATTGCAAATCTGCGTTCTTTGTCAATTGACGCGAGAGCTTCACCCTTTGCCTGAGCAACACCCGAGACCAATTGTCCGCGGTGAACATAGAGTCCGGGAACCGGAGATTGAACATCGTCAATCTCGAGCAGTGCGCCGTTACCCAATTTTATAAAGCCGCCATCTGGCAACTGTCCGCCGCCTTCGGCATAGAACGGAGTTCGGTCGAGAACTATTTCGACGTCGCTTCCCGGTTGAACTTCCGGAACCGATTTGCCATCCACGAGAAGAGCAACGACTTTGGCTTCGCCTTCAACCTCGGAGTAACCAGTGAAAACAGTCTTGCCAGAAGAATCAACAATGTTCTTATAGACACTCAGGTCGGTGTGACCCGTCTTCTTCGAACGAGCATCTGCCTTCGCCCGCTCCTTTTGTTCCTTCATCAAGCGGCGGAAGCCATCTTCATCAACTGAGAGATTTGCCTCAGATGCCATTTCGAGCGTGAGGTCAAAGGGGAATCCATAGGTGTCGTGAAGCTTGAAGACAGTATCGCCAGAAAGTCTCGTGTCGCTTTTTGCCTTTACATCCTTCGCAGCAACATCAAAGATTTGTGTTCCGCTCTTCAAAGTAGCTGTGAATGACTCCTCTTCATTTACGGCGACCGCGAGTATGCGGTCCTGCTGCTCGACCAGCTCTGGATATTGAGGACCCATGGCATCAATCGACGCCAGAATCAATTCACGTGTTGTTGCTTCATGCGAACCAAGCAATCGCATGTTGCGAATTGTGCGGCGCATCATGCGGCGAAGCACATAGCCACGACCTTCGTTACCAGGTAAAACGCCATCGCCAATCAGCATCAGCGACGTCCGGGCATGGTCAGCCACAACGCGCAAGGAAACGTCGCTCTTTGTATCGCGACCATAGGTAACCCCGGTTAGCTCAGCCGCGCGCGACAAAATCTTCATGGTGGTATCGATCTCGTAGATATTCTCAACACCTTGCAATAAGGCAGCGGTGCGCTCTAAGCCCAAGCCAGTATCAATGTTCTTGGCTGGCAGTTCTCCAATAATCGGATAGTCATCTTTGCCACCGCCGGCGCCGCGCTCGTTTTGCATGAAGACGAGATTCCAGATTTCCAAATAGCGGTTCTCATCTGCTACAGGACCGCCATCTACACCATACGCAGGTCCGCGATCGTAATAAATCTCCGAACAAGGACCACACGGTCCAGGTACGCCCATCGACCAGAAGTTGTCCGCCATGCCGCGACGCTGAATACGCTCTTTCGGGACTCCGATTTTTTTGTGCCAAATATCCGCGGCTTCATCATCATTCTGGAAAACCGTAACCCAGAGTTTTTCTTCTGGGAATCCGTAGCCACCCTCGGAAACTGACTTGGTCAACAGCTCCCATGCCAGCGAAATCGCACCCTCTTTGAAGTAATCGCCGAACGAAAAATTTCCACACATTTGAAAGAACGAAGCGTGACGCGTTGTCTTGCCGACTTCATCGATGTCGAGCGTACGCACACACTTTTGAACTGACGTTGCGCGTTGGTAAGGCGGGGTAATCTCACCGAGGAATAGTGGCTTGAACGGAACCATGCCGGCATTGACCAGCAAGAGGTTGGGGTCATCAGCAATTAACGATGCCGAAGGAACGACGGTATGAGCTAGCCCTTGGCTATTTCCCGATTCAAAGAATTTGAGCCATCGGGAGCGAATCTCTGCGGAATCCACGACCTACTCGTGATCCGCCGCAGACTTGCGGGTTGAACGACGTGGGCGAGAAACCTTCGGTGTCTCATCAGCGTCATGCCGAGCTTCATTCTTTTCCGAACGAGCACGCTTCGCTTGAACCATTCCCAAAACACCGGAGGCCAGTTTCATTGCGGTTGAATTTTTATCCAAAAAAGTCTCAGTCGCGCCGGAAATCTTTGATGACACTTCTTCAACCGACTTCGTGATCTTGTTAATACTCGTGAGCGGCCCGTTGATGAGCGCGACTGTGGTCGTAACCTCTTCAATAAGCGGCGTGGTCTCTTCGACTAACGACTCAATCGCCTTGCTCGCTTGGTCGATCAGCCGACCCAACCGGACGATGGCATAGCCAAAAGCGAGGGCAATAACAGCTAACGCTGACGCCGCGATAATCGTTGCAATTCCACCTGGACCCATAGTCGCAGAGTACCTGAAAGCATCTATTTCACGTGGAAGTCGGGAATCAGCACGTCTGGTCGCTGATGGTTCTTATGAGCAACAACCGCCGCCAGGTGATATTTCTCAATCGCCTGCAGGTTCGCCGCTTCCAGATATGGTCGCCCATCTACTAGCGGACCCACCCCACCTGTCATAACAGCCGTAACATCTTCGCCCGAAATGGTCTTATGCGTTTCTAGGGCGTGTGCAAGAGCTAGGACCTTCAGTCGGTTCTCGCGCAGAATCTCTTCGGCCTTTACGAGCAGCTTCGAGAGGTTGTCCTCGATGCGATCTGCAAGTGCCCGGCGAAGTTCCGCAGTTCCGTCTTTGGCATCGCGCGGCTTTCCGCCACCAGGAGCACCAACTTCAAATCGACGGTTCGATGCATGCGAGGAAACAGTCGAGCCCATTCCCCAGTGACCTTCCATGAAACTGGCGATGGTGGTTGCGCTTTCAAGGTCGCCTGATACGCCAGAAGAATTGTCGCCGTCGAAGAAATACCGCTCGCCCGCCAACGAGGCCAGCGAGACGAGAATGTCAGCTTCGTACTCGGTCCGCCAATGTGTAAATTGATCATCTGGCGGGATGCTTGCAACCATGCCGAGATAATCCGAACCCTTTTCAATTGTGGCAAGGTCGATTGCCATATGTTGGCGTTGCAGATACGCCATCAGGCCATGACATGCCTCGTGGACAGCGACCGCATGGCGCTCTCGTTCAATGTATTCAACATCTTCAGCCGGACCAAGATCCTTCAGCTGCTTTGCTTTAATGACATCTGTCCATGTAATCGACGTGCGCCCGTCACGAATCGCCATGATGAGCGCTTCATTAATAGTGTCCTTGATTGTCGCGCCGGTTGCATAAGGAGTAATCGTTGCGAGTTTGTCGACCTCCTCCGCTGAGAGCGAATGACTTACCTTCGCTAAGTAACCTTCGTAGGTGCGAATTCGACCAGCTTTGCTTGGATAACCAACTCGATACATACGATCGATGCGACCCGGGCGCAGTAACGCCTCATCGAGAGCCTCGGGCATATTGGTCGCCATCACAACCAAAATTCGATATTTCGGTGGATTCTTTGGACGAAGACCGAGCGTTCGACGAACAATCCGATTAAAGAACCCACGTGGCTTCTTCAGGCCGCTCAACTCGGTCAAGAGCGCTTGCAGCGTTCCCATTCCCCCGCCACCCATTCCGGCGGCTGAGTTGGCAACAAAGGATTCGCGTAACAGCAATTGGCTTGACGTTGGCGACAAGTAGTTGCCACCGTGGCACGACGATCCGAAGAGTGAAAGTGAAGAAGATCGCGCTCCACCAGTCGTTGCAATTCCTCGATTTCCTAGTGAATCGGCCTCGTCGAAGAAGACGACGACTCCCCCATAACGCAACGCCAATTTCCGGAGCTTTCGGAAGAGCGACTTAACCTTCATCACTCCAACGCCAAAGAACATGTTACTAAACGCACCGGGATCAACAAATACGAAGGGCTTACCACTTTCGCCGGCCATGGATTCGGCCATCAAAGTTTTTCCGGTTCCGGGTGGTCCCCACAGCAAGAGTCCGCCGGGAACATAGCCGCCGTGCTCTTCAATCGACGCTGGATTCTCGAGGAACAAAAGATTCTCGCGGATTCGATCTAAGACGTGATCCTGTCCCCAAACATCTGAGAAGCGGGTACGGATATCGTCTGGGAAATAGGTGTCTATTCCGCCACGGCTTAAGAACCAGAACATCGCTACAAATTGAATGACGATAAAGACAACTGCAAAGGCCAACTGGCCCAGCATTGGCAGCGCCGACCAGAGCGCCTTTGGAGCCAAGAACAGTGCCTTGACCGGTGTCTCTTTATAGACGGCTCCCAGTACTACGGCAAGAAGAACAATGAAAAGCAAGCCCTTGATTACCCGGGATATTCGATAGCGCGTCCAATCACTTAAGCGATGCACCAGGCCATCCACGAAAGCGAAGTAGCGAACCCAGACCCCGTGATACGGAGAAAGCAACTCAGATAAGGCGAAGTGAACCTGCCGAACAACTTCAATTGCAACAAGGATGAATATCCACCAACGTTGACCAGCAACCTGAGAGGCTGCGTCGCCGAAATTAAGGAGCGGGTTATCGGCCATTGAAGCCCAGACAAGGACAAAGTAGACAATGGCAAAGAGCGAGAAGAACTTAGTGCGGTCGTAGAAAGTCAGATGAACGCGAACGTTTCGATCTGAATCGCGAAGCCGGCTGGAGCGATTCGTCTGGCCAGAAAAGCTTTCTTCATTATTGGTCATTTTGATCCCCTGACAGTGAAGGAGCGGGCAATCTTCTCGAGCTCAGACTGGTGAGCGTTGTAATAGTCAGACTTAGCGCGAATCAAGAGAACATAGAGCATTGTGTGATCCGGAGATAGCAGGCTGGTTTGGTTGAAGGTCTGAGAATCTCCATCCGTGCCGATGAACGAGAAGGTGTCATGAACGCCACGAGCAGCCGGTTGAATGGCATCCGAATCATCCATGAGATTGAGGTTCAACGCGTTAATCGCTGAGCTCGAACCGATTAACCAAGTCGTAAGCGGAACGAAAATATCTCGCAGGCTATTGAGCGAGAACGAGTTGACCTCATCCGGCAGTAAGGAACGGACGCGAACATAAACAGTCGGATACCCGTTGGATTTGAGCGAAAAAACCTGTGCCGCGGTAAGAGCAGAGGGCGCATACGCCTCCTGCCAATGCACATTTGCTAATCGGTCAGCAGCACCCGCAACGGTTGACTGAGCTTCCCGGGCCGATAGCGCACTTTGCGAAAGCTTCTGCCAATGCTCTGGAACGGTGAAATAAACACCGTCAGATTTATCCGTGGCATAAGTTTGTGAACCGCCGCCGCATGCTGTCAGACCCAGCAACGTCGGAACCAGGACAACGCCTAGAACCAAACGTTTATGCCGGGAGATTCGCATTCGCGAAGTCTGCCTTATTTGCTGGAAATTGTCTCCGTTACAAAATCCACGCCGGCTTCTTTTCGCTGTGGCGCAGTAATTGGGGTTGGTGCACCGGTCAACGGGTCGCCACCGCTCGCTGTCTTCGGGAAGGCAATGACTTCGCGGATTGACTCGGCGCCCGAAAGCAGTGCACATAAACGATCAAGACCCAAGGCGATTCCACCATGCGGTGGTGGACCGTAATTAAAGGCCTCGAGCAAGAAGCCAAATTTACTTTCCGCTTCGGCCTTAGTTAAACCAATAACATCGAAGACACGAGCTTGCATTTTGCGGTCGTGAATACGAATCGATCCGCCGCCAATTTCATTGCCATTCAACACGATGTCATAGGCATAGGCGAGAGCTGCAGCTGGGTCTTTGTCGAATGAATCGGCGAATTCCGGCTTTGGGCCAGTGAAGGGGTGGTGGACAGCTGTCCAGCCACTGGCTGAATTCCCCGATTCGACTTGCTCGAACATCGGCGCATCTACGACCCATAAAAATTCCCACTTATCAGCTGCGATTAGATTACATCGCTTTCCGATCTCTAAGCGAACTGCGCCCAACAAGTTCAATGATGAAACGCGATCGCCGGCGGCAAAGAAAATTGCGTCGCCTGGCTTTGCGCCAGTGTGTGCAGCAATTCCCGCGCTCTCCGTCTCGCTCAAGTTCTTTGCCACGGGTCCCGCAAGAGTTCCATCCTCTTGCACCAAAATGTATGCAAGGCCTTTAGCGCCACGTGCCTTTGCCCAGTCTTGCCAGGCATCGAGTTCGCGACGAGGTGACGATGCTCCGCCTGGCATAACAACAGCGCCAACGTACTCCGCCTGGAATACGCGGAAGGTGGTGTCCGCAAAAAATGAGGTGGCGTCAACGAGTTCTTGACCAAAACGCAGATCTGGCTTGTCAGAACCGAAGCGACGCATCGCCTCCCAATAAGTCATACGAGGAATAGGAAGCGGGATCGTGTAATCGACAACCTTCTTAAAGACTTGCGAAAGAATCTTCTCAGCAACCTTGAGCACATCCTCTTGATCAACGAATGACATTTCAATATCTAGTTGAGTAAATTCTGGTTGGCGGTCTGCACGAAAATCTTCATCACGGAAACATCGCGCGATTTGATAGTACTTCTCCATGCCCGCGACCATCAAAAGTTGCTTGAAGAGTTGTGGCGATTGTGGCAAGGCGTACCAACTGCCGGGCTGCAATCGAACCGGTACCAAGAAGTCCCGGGCGCCTTCTGGCGTCGAGCGTGTCAGATATGGAGTCTCGATTTCAAGGAAGTTCTCTTCGTCCATAACCGAGCGAATGGTCGATGTGACCTTGCTGCGCAGTCGAAGATTCGCGGCTGGGCCTTCGCGACGAAGATCGAGATAGCGATACTTGAGACGAATCTCTTCGCCGACATTCGCTACTTCACCGCTATCCACTGGGAACGGAAGCGCTGCGGCTTCACTGAGGACTTCGAGCGATTCGCAATTTACTTCAATTTCACCGGTCGGAATATTCGCGTTTTCGTTACCGGCTGGTCGGACGCCGACGGTTCCAACAATCTTCACGCACCATTCAGCTCGCAAAGAGCCAGCAAGCGCTTCATCATGAATGACAACCTGAACAGCGCCAGAGGCATCGCGCAAATCGATAAAGGCAACACCACCGTGATCTCTGCGACGAGCCACCCAGCCAGAGAGGGTTACTTGAGTTCCCACGTCGCTCTTGCGAAGTGTGCCTGCTTGATGCGAACGGAACATTCGACTAATTCCTCTTTTTCTCTGACGATAATAATGACGAAACGGTGCTCGACAAGTCGCCAATTCTAATGGCTTGTTCCTCGCCGCTGCTCATATCCTTCAGGGTCGCTTCGCCGGACGAAAGCTCGTTCTCTCCCACAACCAAGCTGTATCGGGCGCCGCTCTTGTCGGCCGCTTTCATAGCGCCTTTGAGTGCTCGGTCTCCATAAGCCATATCGGAAGAAATTCCGGCGTCGCGGAGCGAATTAACGAGAACTGCGACTTCATCCTTTGAGTCTTCGCCTAGTGCAATGAGGAACAGGTCTACGCCAGTACGGGCAGATTCATCATCCACGAACAAGCCCTCGGCTTCGGCCGCCAGGACAACGCGATCCACGCCAATTCCGAATCCAATGCCCGACAGATCTGACCCACCAAGCTGGGCCATCAAACCGTCGTATCGGCCACCGCCGCCAATACCAGACTGAGCGCCAAGTCCTTCGTGAACGAATTCAAATGTTGTTCCGGTGTAATAGTCCAAACCTCGAACCATCAGTGGATTTACGACGAACGGAATTCCAAACGATGTGAGAAGTGATTGAACCTTTGCGAAATGCGCTGCACTTTCCTCGGATAGGTAATCCAACAAACGAGGAGCTTTACTCATAGCTGTTTGAATTTCTGGTCGCTTGTCATCGAAAAGACGTAGTGGATTCAGAGCGGCGCGGGCGCGAGTAGCTTCGTCTAAATCAAGAGTGTCGAAGAATCGAAGTAGGTCGACACGGTGAGCCGCGCGACTCGCTCCATCTCCGAGAGAGGTGATATCCAACCGGAAGTTCTTCAAACCAATCGCCTTAAATCCACGCCATGCAACCGATATGACCTCGGCATCAATCTGTGGATCATTCGCCCCGATTGCTTCAATTCCTACTTGGTAGAACTGGCGATATCGACCCGCTTGCGGACGCTCTGCTCGAAAGAATTGACCGGAGTACCAGAGCTTTACTGGCAACTGACCCTTATCTAGATTGTGTTCGATAACCGAACGCATTACGCCTGCGGTTCCTTCTGGGCGCAAGGTTATCGAGCGACCACCACGATCTTCGAAGGTATACATCTCTTTGGATACGACGTCCGTTGATTCACCAACACCGCGTTTAAATAATTCGGTATCTTCAAATACTGGGAGCTCAATTAGCTGATAGCCAGCGGTCTGTGCGCTTGCGGCAAGGTGATTGCGAACAAATTCAAAGCGAGAACTTAAAGGTGGGAAATACTCACTGACGCCTTTAGGGGCTTGAAACTTACTCATTACTCCCCCGGTCTAATTCAGTGCGTCCAAATATTCAGGACGAAGATATGGATTGTTTTTCCGCTCGCGGGCAATTGTAGTTTGAGGTCCATGGCCAGGGAGCACAATTAGCTCGTCGTCGAGCGGCAAAATTCGTTCCTTCAGACTCTTTCGCATTGCCGAATCTGAGCCGGTGGGCATATCTGTGCGGCCGATGCCATTTGCGAAAAGAACATCTCCAGCAATCAAATGGCCTGAATCAACGACGAATACCGCGGAGCCAGCGGTATGCCCAGGCGCATGGCGAGTAGACAGGGTGAATCCAGCGATCTCTATCTCTTGATTATCAACCAATGGAAAGACCTCACGCGGTTCTCGGAAAGCCGAATCACTCATGTTCAGTTCTGCCAAAATTTGCGCAGTCATGCCGCCAGGTTGCAACGCCTTGAAAGGATCGGCCAGTAGCCGACGATCGGTCGTATGGATATATGTTGAAATGCCGTAAGCATCATCCAGCGGAACGACCGAGAAAGTGTGGTCGAGGTGTCCGTGAGTGATGACCGTCGCGATCGGTTTTAATGAATGTTTCTTCAACACAGCAGAGATGGCGGCGACCATATTCGGATTAGAAATACCAGGATCGACGATAAAGCACTCGGAGTTGCGCGAGGGGGCAAAGATCCAACAGTTGGTCGCGAAGTACGGCGCCACCACTTGTTCAAGAATCATCCGAGACTACCTTTCTGAGCACGCCCGGCCAAGCTGAGCGCTGATTTCGGCACGAATTTTCCCGGCCAGAGGCTTCAGGGTACCGTTCTCCCTGTACGAAACACCCATAACGAGTCAACGAGTCCGCATCCTGCGGATGACGCGCAACCAAGGAGAGAACATGGACACGAACAACACTTTTCCCAACAGCATCCCTCAGCAGACATCACCGCTTACCGCGGCCTCTGCGCTTATCGGTGATCCATCTCAATTTGGTCGCGTAGCCGAAGACGGCATCGTCTACGTCCGCACCCCAGAAGGCGAACGTGCGGTCGGGTCATATCCCGGCAAGACCGCCGAAGAAGCCCTTGCCTATTTCGTACGTAAATTCGAATCTGTTGCTTCTGAGGTAGCCCTTCTGGCATCGCGCATTAAGAACGGCGCCATGGTTCCTTCTGATGCGCACGAAGCCGTCACCAAGTTGCGTGAGCAGGTCAGGAATCTCAATGGCGTTGGCGATCTCGCTTTGTTAGCGGCTTCGGTCGAGCAAATTCCCGCTCTTATTGAAGACCATCGTGCGGCCTACCAAGAGCGCAAAGATTTAGAGACTGCTGTTCGCGAAGCAAAGCGCGCAGGGGCGCTGGTCGAGAAAGAGAAGTTAGTTGCTGAAGCTGAATCTCTCGCACTCTCCGAAAACTGGAAGGCAACGAGCGAGCGACTAAAAGTTTTGTTAGATGAGTGGAAGGCCGCTCCTCGACTAGATAAGGCAACAGATACCGAACTCTGGAAGCGCTTCTCTGCTTCTCGCAATAGGTTCGATAAGCGCCGCCGCACCCACTTCGCATCGTTGGACTCGGTTCATTCTGAAGTTGCTGCTAAGAAAGAGGCGCTCGTTCTTGAGGCCGAGAAGCTCGCCAATTCTCGCGAGTGGTTGCCGACTGCTCGAAGATTCAAGGAATTGATGGACGCCTGGAAGGCGGCCGGTCGTGGCAAGGCAAACGTTGATACAAAATTGTGGGCACGCTTTAAAGCTGCCCAGGACACTTTCTTCGCCGCTAAGAATGCCGATCTAGAGAAGCGTCAAGGTTCAATGGCAGAGAACCTTGAAAAGCGAGAGGCGCTCATCCCACAGATCGAAGCAATACTTCCTATCTCTGACTTGGCTACTGCAAAGAAGAACTTCCGTGCTCTGATGGAGCAGTGGCAGAAGATTGGCATTACCGATCGGAACAAGCGTGCTGCTCTTGAAGCTCGGATCGAAAAGGTGGAGAACGCCATCCACGAACTGAACGAAGAATATTCGCGTCGTACCGATCCAACCGCAATCGCTCGTGCGAATGACGTTGTAAAGGGTCTAGAAGATGCCATCGCTTCGTACGAGGCCGCAGCCGCTAAGGCCGAAGCCGCTGGTGATTCAAAGAAAGCAACAACAGCTCGCGAAGCAGCAGAAGCCCGCCGCGCCTGGTTGGTTGAAGCCAAGAAGGGCCTCGCCGACTTCAAGGCTTAAAACATTAATCGAGTGAGTTAGTTATTACTTGTTCGATACACGTCATAGACGCCTTCGACGCCTCGCACTGATGCCAACACCGCATCTAAGTGCGAGGCGTCGGCCATTTCGAAGGTAAAGCGGGAGATAGCAGTCCGATCCTTGGATGTTGAGACCGATGCATTAAGAATGTTCACGTGTTGATCCGACAAGGTTCGCGTGACATCCGACAATAATCGTGCCCGGTCTAGCGCCTCGACCTGGATATTGACCAGGAATAGCGTCTTGGCTGCGAGATTCCATTTAACGTTCACGATTCGATCGCCCTGATGCGTTCTTAGGTCGTCGACATTGACGCAATCCTGACGATGAACTGAGACCCCGCTTCCACGTGTAATAAATCCAACAATTTCGTCGCCCGGAACCGGCGTGCAGCAACGAGCAAGCTTCACGAGTACATCATCGCTGCCCTCTACCTCAACACCAGAATTGCCACGGGTAGGAGTACGACGCACGCCTGTGGGTAGATAGGAATCGAGTTCAATATCGCTCTGCTCTTCCTCGGTACCAAGCGCTGCCGACAACTTCTCAACAACCGCCTGCGCCGAGATATGGCCGTTGCCGACCGCCGCATACATCGTTTCGATATCGTCGTAATGCAGATCATGAGCCAGTTCTAAGACGGACTGACCAGCAAGAATTTTCTGAAGCGGCAAACCGGCCTTGCGCATCTGGCGAGCAATGGATTCACGTCCTGCTTCAATCGCCTCTTCTCGCCGCTCCTTGGAGAACCAGGCTTTAATTTTGGAGCGGGCACGCGGTGACTGAGCGAAGTTCAGCCAATCCCGACTTGGACCAGCGCCCTCGTGTTTGTTGATAACAACTTCAACAACATCACCATTGGCCAACTTAGATTCGAGCGGAACCAGCTTGCCATTTACTTTCGCACCCACACATTTGTTACCTACCTCGGTGTGAACTGCATACGCGAAGTCAACTGGCGTGGACCCGCTCGGCAAGGCAATAACGCTTCCTTTTGGTGTAAAGACGAAAGTTTCTGGCGTCCGTAAGTCATAGCGCAAGGTGTCAAGAAAGTCGCCCACGTCTTCGGTTTCTTGCTGCCACTCGTGCAGCTGTTTCAACCACATCATGTCAGGACTTGAACCGGCGGAAGAATCATCACTCTTTAGCTTGTACTTCCAGTGCGCCGCAATTCCATACTCTGCCCGAGCATGCATATCGAAAGTACGGATCTGAATCTCGACCGCTTTGCCGTTGGGACCAATGACAGTAGTATGAAGCGATTGATAGAGATTGAATTTTGGCATTGCGATGAAGTCTTTAAAGCGGCCTGGGACTGGGCTCCATCGGGCGTGAATTGCGCCGAGCACTGCGTAGCAATCACGAACATCGTCGACAAGAATTCGAACACCAATCAGATCGTAAATGTCATTGAACTCTCGGCCACGGACAACCATCTTTTGATAGACGCTATACAAGTGCTTCTGGCGACCCGTCACCTGGGCTTTAATCTCTTCGGCCAGCAAGTCTTCGCTAATGGCGGCAATAACTTCTTCGGTGACTTTGCTCCGCGACGGGGAGCGCTCCTGGACTAACCGCTCAATCTCTTCGTACTTCTTCGACTCTAGAGTTCTAAACGAAAGATCCTCCAGCTCCCACTTAATGGCAGACATGCCTAGGCGATGGGCCAATGGTGCATAAATATCCAGTGTCTCTCGCGCCTTGCGCGAAGCCGACTCCGGGTTAACGAATTTCCAGGTGCGAGCGTTATGTAGCCGGTCCGCCAACTTGATAACTAGAACTCGAATGTCGCGCGACATTGCGATCACCATCTTGCGAAGCGTTTCGGCCTCCGCCGTCGGTCCGTAAGTCAGCTTGTCTAGCTTGGTGACACCATCAACTAACGTGGAAACTTCGGAGCCGAAGTCGCGATTGAGATCCGCCAACGAGTAATCAGTATCTTCGACCGTGTCGTGCAAAAGTGCCGCAATGATGGTTGAGGTATCGAGACCGATGTCAGCCAAGATTTCTGCTACCGCCACTGGATGCGTGATGTACGGCTCCCCTGACTTTCGAAGCTGACCAGCATGCGCTTTATCGGCAACTTCATATGCTCGAACGATTTCTTCGAGTGCGGCACCGGGGTGATGATGCTCGACCTTCTCCAACAACGGATCAAGAAGAGCGGCCATGCAACTACTTTACTCGTAGTCGCATGGCCGCGTCAGGCTCGATACTTTTTACCGGCGCTTACGCTTCGGCTGATTGCGTGGACCGCGTTGGTAATTCGACTTAGTGTCAACGGCTTCACCCAATACGTTGGTCGAAGCCACCGCTGAATCAGATGCAGCATCGCGTGACGAGAGACCCGCACGGGATTGAATGCGCTTGGTCAGCGCCTTCATCGCAGGCTCGCGTTCGCGGAGCTGGGCCAAGATAGGTGTCGCTACGAAGATAGATGAATATGTACCGGTCGCAAGACCAACGAAGAGTGCCAGTGAAAGGTCTTTAAGCGTTCCTGCTCCGAGCAAGCCTGCACCAACGAAAAGGATCGAAGCCACCGGCAAGAGGGCAATCAAGGAGGTATTGAAGGAGCGAACCAGGGTCTGATTGACTGCCAGGTTTGCAGCATCCGAGTAGGTAACTTTGCCAACGCTAGTCACCGAACGAGTGTTCTCGCGGACCTTGTCGAAAACAACGACGGTGTCATAGAGCGAATAACCGAGGATGGTCAAGAATCCGATAACGGTCGCTGGCGTTACATCAAAACCAACAAGAGCGTAGATTCCCACGGTGATGAAAACGTCGTGGATAACCGCAACAATGGCGGCAATCGCCATCTTGGGTTCAAACGCTAAAGCCAAATAGAGCATTACGACAATAATGAATCCGAAGAGACCGTAGAGCGCCTTGTGGGTAATTTCCTTACCCCATGATGGTCCGATACTGGTTGTGTCGATGGAATTGATATCCACCGCGAAGGTCTGCGCGAGTTGTGTCTGTAAGGCATTGGATTCCGCGTTAGATAGCGCGCCGGTCTGCACAGAAATCTTGTTTGATCCAACCTTTTGCACGATTGATTCGCCAGTGATTCCTGCAGCCTTGATCGCAGATTGTGCTTCAGCAATGGTTGCGCCAGCCTTCGAAACGGTGAACGAAGCGCCGCCCTTGAATTCGATGCCAAGCTTTAACCCTTGAGTGCCGAGCGCAATCGCCGAGATGATGATGACCAAACCGGAGAGTGCGTACCAACGACGACGCTTTCCGATGAAATCAATCGAAGTTTCGCCGCGATAGAGACGGCCGCCTAGACCTGAAAGCTTTGACACGATTAGGCCTCCTTTCCGTTGAAGGAATCTGCAATCTTCGATGGTGCAACGCCCAAGCTCTTCTGCGAGAAGCCTGACCAGCGGCTTCCGTTGGCATAGAAATTAACTCGAGAGAGAACCGATACCAAAGGCTTGGTGAAGAAGAAGACGACTACCAAGTCGACGACGGTGGTTAGACCAAGCGTGAAGGCAAAACCACGAACGCTGCCCACTGCAAAGAAGTACAAGAGAATCGATGCAATCAGCGAGACGAAGTCTGCGACAAGGATGGTGCGTCGAGCGCGTGCCCAGCCTGTCTCGACCGCGGTACGCAATGAACGACCTTCGCGTACTTCGTCACGCAAACGTTCGAAGTAGACGATAAATGAGTCGGCGGTAATACCAATCGACACAATGGCGCCAGCGATGCCAGCCAAGGTCAATGTAAATCCAATCCACTTACCCAAGAGCAGGAACGAGAGAACGGTGATTGCACCGGCAACAGCCAATGAACCGACCGAGACTAATCCAAGGCCCTTGTAATAAAGAAGCGAATAGAGAATGACGAGAATCAAACCAATAGCTCCGGCGAGAAGACCTGCGCGTAGTTGGTCTGCGCCGAGTGTTGGGGAAATCTGTTGTACTTCGCCGCGATCAAAGGCCAATGGCAACGCACCGTACTTAAGCACGTTCGACAAATCTGTTGCAGCGGTCTGCGTAAAGTTTCCAGTGATCTGAGCTGAGCCAGAGACGATGGCCTCGTTAATACGTGGTGCAGAGATAACAAGACCGTCGAGAACAATCGCCGCCTGGTTTTGTGGGCTAGCAAGCTTTGTGACACGAGTTGTCATTGCGCCAAACTTTGATGTTCCGTTACCGGTGAAGTTAAGGAGTACGTACCAGCCAGAACCGCCCTGCTGGTCGATCGCGGCAGTCGCCTTGGAGACATCAGAGCCAAGAACTTCTGCTGGCGCCAAAATGTACTTTGCAGTTCCATCACGATTACACGTCACGAGAGCTGCATTTGGATTGTCGCCACCGCCACCTTGGCGATTTTTTACATTTGAACAATCGAGAGCTGCGTATTGCGCATTAAGCGCTGGTGTGACACCTGCAGGTAGTGCCGAAGCGGTCTTTGTATCGGTGCTCGCGCTCGTAGCTGCTGCTGCACCTGTAACAAGAACTTGGCGGAAACGGAGTTCCGCAGTTTGGCCGACCAAATCAACAATGTGACGTCCGGTTGCGCCAGGAACTGAGATAACAATCTGACGATTGATGCCGGTTCCTTGGGCGGAGACTTCGGATTCCGCAACGCCGAGTGAGTTAACGCGCTGACGAATAATTGAGACTGCCTGATCAATTGCTGAGCTCGTAATCTTTCCGCCCGCAGTAGCGCGTGGTTGGAGAGTTACAGAGGTTCCACCTCGAAGATCAAGACCGAGCTTGAACGAGGTTGCGCTTTGCAGGATGGCAAGAGCGGAGAACGCGACTAGCGCAATCGCCAGGATCGCAACAGTGCGTCCGGGACGGCCAGCTGGCTTGGCTGATTTTGGATTAATGGCAGACATGAGGGTGAAGTCTAGGCTTCGGCGGACGGTGTGTCGAAAAGGCCGAGTTGCGTGGCGTTTTCCACGAGCGAATCCGGCACTTTAAGACCCAGGTGGGCATACCCCGCGGCGGTAGCGATACGCCCACGCGGCGTTCGACTAATAAATCCCTGGCGGACCAAGAATGGTTCCGCCAAACTTTCAATGGTTTCGCCCTCTTCACCAATCGCCATAGAGAGCGTGTTGACCCCCACTGGTCCCCCGTTAAAGCGTTCAATAATCGCTCGCAGAACCGCTTGATCAAGACGATCTAGCCCCAGCCGATCTACTTCGTACATCGACAACGCAGCCGTTGCATCGGAAATAGAAATTGATCCTGTTCCATGGACTTCGGCGTAATCGCGTACTCGACGCAACAGACGATTCGCGACTCGAGGCGTCCCGCGAGAACGCGATCCAATTTCTTGAACCGCTTGGGGATCGATGGAAATTCCGAGCAACTCCGCGCTGCGTTCAACAATCTTTGAAAGCTCTGATTCTTCATAGAAATCGAGTTGTGCCGTGAACCCAAATCGATCCCGAAGTGGACTAGGTAACAACCCCGCTCTAGTTGTTGCACCCACCAAAGTGAAATGTGGAAGTTCCAACGGGATGGCCGTCGCGCCCACGCCCTTACCAACAATTACATCCACGCGGAAATCTTCCATTGCCATGTACAGCAACTCTTCCGCCGGCCGTGACATGCGATGAATCTCGTCTAAGAAGAGAATTTCGCCCTCAACCAATGTGCTCAATACTGCGGCCAAGTCACCAGCGTGTTGAATCGCCGGCCCGGAAGTAATTCGAATCGGTGCATTCATTTCGGTTGCGATGATCAGCGCTAACGTTGTTTTACCCAGTCCTGGGGGTCCAGAAAGCAAGACGTGATCAGCGGGTCGCTTGCGCGATCGGGCGGCAGAGAGCAGTAAATCAAGTTGTTGTTTGACACGGTCTTGACCAACGAATTCAGCAAGCGCTGAAGGTCGTAGTGCCGACTCGATGGATTGTTCATCCGCGCCAGCGCGCGATGAAGATATGTTCTCCTCGCTCACAGCGAACGACCACGATTCTGCAACGCAATCTTCAAAATCTCGGCGATCGGACGGTCAGAAATTTCGGAACCAATTTCCTCGGCTGCGCTTGTTGCTGCTGATTCAGCATCTCGTGCGGTGTATCCAAGATTCATCAGCGCCGAGGTGAGGGACTCTCGCCAAGAACCAGTCGAAGGAGCAGCGCCCGAGGAATGTGGCAGAGCTCCAACTTTCTCTTTGAGTTCGAGGACTACTCGTGCTGAACCCTTCTTTCCGAGACCAGGAATCTTTTCAAGGACGGCAGAGTTTCCGGATGCAATCGCACTCACGAGTTCGCGCTCCCCAAGCACCGATAAAGCAGACTGCGCAACCTTCGGACCGATTCCACTCACAGTCTGCAACAGTTCGAAGAAATCACGAGCCGCCGCTGATTCGAAACCGAACAAAGTAAGCGAATCTTCACGAACAATTAACGATGTATGAAGGTGTGCAGGTGTACCCACCCGAAGTTCTAGCGCCGTACGCGTCGGAACCTGTACTTGAATACCGACACCTCCAACTTCAATAACAGCGCTGGTTAGACCTAGCGCGGATACAACTCCCGAAAGACTTGCGATCATCGTGCGATCGCCTTAATCCGTGATTTAGCAGCTGCGACAGCTAGCGACATCTTCTTATCGGCTGATCCGCGCCAGTGATGACAAATAGCAAGCGCTAACGCATCGGTACTGTCCGCGGGCTTAGGTGTCTCCGTCAACTTCAATAACTTTGTAACCATGAGCGCCACTTGCTTCTTGTCAGCGCGCCCTGAACCAGTGACAGCGGCTTTTACTTCAGATGGCGTGTGCATCACGACCGGAATTCCAGAACGAGCGGCAATCAACAACGCAACTCCGGCTGCTTGTCCGGTAGCCATAGCGGTGCGAACATTGAGTTGCGAGAAGACTCGCTCGACCGCAATTACATCTGGGCGATGCTCCGAGATCCATTCAGTAATCTCTGCTTCTAGTTGGAGCAGACGTGCTTCGAGGCCCAAGTCCACGCCGGTTTTGATTACTCCAACTGCAACCATCTGCAGATTCTGTTGGCCATGCGAGTCGACAACAGCAATACCGCACCGGGTCAGACCCGGGTCGATACCTAGTACTCGCACGTTGTACTCATCCTAAAGAGCGGCCATAACCTCATCGGAAACATCGAAGTTTCCATAGACATTCTGGACGTCATCCAAATCTTCGATCGCGTCAATCAATCCAAAAAGCTTTGCAGCATTCTCTGCATCGAGGGGCACCGAAAGCGTTGGGAGGAATGAACTATCCGCCGATTCGTAATCAATGCCGGAAGACTGAAGCGCCTCACGGACCTTGACCAAATCGCTGGGATCGGTGACTACCTCAAAGGAATCTCCAATGTCATTCACTTCTTCTGCGCCCGCATCAAGAACGCTCTCGAGCACCTTGTCCTCGGTTACGCCGCCATTCTTCGAGACGATGATGACGCCCTTGCGATTAAACATGTAGGAAACCGAACCTGGGTCAGCCATATTTCCGCCGTTACGCGTTACGGCCACGCGAACTTCGGAAGCGGCACGGTTGCGATTGTCCGAGAGACATTCAATCAGGAGCGCTACGCCGCCGGGTCCATAACCTTCGTACATAATGGTCTGCCAATCGGCACCACCGGATTCCAAGCCACCGCCGCGTTTGATTGCGCGCTCAATATTGTCGGCTGGAACGGAATTCTTCTTCGCTTTGGCGATCGCATCAAAAAGCGTTGGGTTGCCATCAATATCTGGGCCACCAGTACGAGCGGCAACTTCAATGCCTTTAATCAATTTGGCAAAGTTCTTCGCTCTTTTTGAGTCGATAATTGCCTTCTTATGCTTGGTCGTTGCCCATTTGGAATGGCCTGACACGTCCAACCTCCTATATAGATATGTTCGTAAAGTACCGCATGCGGCGCTCTAGGCCTGTGCGATCTGCTCCACAAATAGCTGATGAATTCGGTGGTCCGCGGTGAGCTCAGGGTGGAACGAAGTCGCTAGGACATTGCCTTGGCGTACTGCGACTGGGTGAACTCCCCCGGCTTGTTCAACACTCGCGAGGATTTCAACATAGCTCCCCCAAGACTCAACCCACGGCGCCCGAATGAAAACGGCACGAACTGGGGCGCCGGCGATGCCAGTTATCGATAAATCTGATTCAAAGGATTCGACCTGTCGTCCGAATGCATTTCGACGAACTGCGATATCAATTCCGCCGAAACTTTCCTGGCCTGAAGCTGGTTCAATGATTGTGTTTGCGACCATGATCATTCCGGCGCACGATCCATACGTAGGCATGCCCGAGTTGATACGGGTTTTGATGAGATCGAAGAGTTCGAAACTCTTGGCGAGCTTGCTGATTGTCGTCGACTCGCCACCAGGGATTACGAGTGCGTCAATCGACTCGAGGTCCGAAAGAGTCTTTGCCGCAATCGCATCCACACCACAAGCTTTTAACGATTCGATATGTTCGCGAAAGTCACCTTGTAAAGCGAGAACACCGAACTTCATGACTGAAAGAAAGCGCGCTGATTACCAGCCGCGCTCAGCCAAGCGGTGAGGAACAGGAATATCAGCGACGTTGATACCAACCATTGCTTCGCCTAGACCACGTGAGGCATCCGCAACAATCTTTGCGTCGGTGTAATAGGTAGTTGCCTTGACGCATGCAGCAGCGCGCTTAGCTGGATCGCCAGACTTGAAGATTCCTGAACCAACGAATACGCCATCAGCGCCTAGTTGCATCATCATCGCTGCATCCGCTGGGGTTGCGATTCCGCCCGCAGTAAAGAGAACAACCGGAAGCTTTCCTGTCTCGGCTACTTCTTTCACCAATGCATATGGCGCCTGAAGTTCTTTGGCTGCAACATAAAGTTCATCTTCGCGCATTGATGTCAGTCGACGAATCTCCTGGCTGATCTTGCGCATGTGGGTGGTCGCGTTCGAGACATCACCAGTGCCGGCTTCGCCCTTTGAGCGAATCATGGCCGCACCTTCGTTAATTCGACGAAGGGCTTCGCCCAAGTTGGTTGCACCGCAAACAAAGGGAACGGTGAATTTCCACTTATCGATGTGGTGTTCATAATCCGCAGGGGTAAGTACTTCAGATTCGTCGATGTAATCGACGTTCAAACTTTCAAGAACCTGCGCTTCGACAAAATGGCCAATTCGAACCTTTGCCATTACGGGAATCGAGACCAATGCCTGAATCTTTTCGATCATGTCAGGATCTGACATACGAGAGACGCCGCCTTGTGCACGGATATCTGCAGGTACTCGCTCGAGCGCCATGACTGCAACTGCGCCCGCGTCTTCCGCGATCTTCGCTTGCTCAACATTAACAACGTCCATGATGACGCCGCCCTTAAGCATTTCTGCCATACCGCGCTTAACGCGAGCGGTGCCTACCTGTGTGGACGAAGAATCCGTTGCCATCAAAACTCCTTGGAGAACTCTGTTAGCGCTTATGCGCGAGAGGGCGAGTCTACCTTCTGATTTAGGAACGCGCAGAACCGTTGAGAAGCGGCTTTTGGTCGGTCAGTGCTATCCAGATATGACCTGGCTTCATGAGAGCTGGAGAGCCGTCTAACAAGGTCCAGGTGGTTCCGGCCGTTGGATCGGCACGACTCCATCTGGCTGGGATCGCATATCCATCACGCAGGATGTAGCCGGTGCCCGCTCCCACAGTGTTGCTGAACGGAGTAATGCCGCCAACTTTGTCGTGATAAATCGAATCCGTTATCGAAACGTTCTGAATGAGAAATGTGTCGGCAGACAATTGAGAACCATTCGCAGATAGATCCGGTTGATGTTCGTAACCAATCAGCCACTTTTTAGTCGCCGTGGACCACGTGAGTTGATAGCTCGACGTCGGCCATTTCATCGAGACCGATGTGGCGGTTTCGACCCGATTGGTTGTCCGCCACTGCTCGGAATTATTTAATTCCCCAAACTGAAATCCGATCGAATGAGCAGTGACTACTGCTTTGCCCTCGACGTCAATCGTCTTCTTGAGCAACGCGACTGGATCAACGAACATATTGGTCGGTTCGGTTCGCGTGAGATCGCGACTATAGATTGTCGGCGGATTGTGTTCCGCGCCGACATCAAAGAGGTTGGCTGCAGCGATGACGGGAAGCATCTTGGTTTGTGCGCCGCTAAAAGCAAAGGCTACTTTTCCGTACTGCGCCAGAATGTCGATATCGCTGATACGAGCAGAGCGAACTGGACCAATCGATGAAGGGATTGAGTTCGGATATTGCGAGTACACCGCCGCCAAGCGCGTTAAACCACCTTCGACTTGTTCGATATAGACAATGTCTGCACCCTCGAGACCGACTTGGGGATGCGCCGGTGGAGTGTCATCAACCTTGACGACCAAGACTGGACCGTTGGACCCAGGCGCTCCCGTCAATGAATTCACAGCGGGATGAGACGAGCTACTAAAAATGCTTGTTGCACCGCAGCCAGTTAAAAGTAAAACAGCCGCAGTAGAAGAGAGTAGAAGAAGCTTTCTCAAAGGACGTCATCCTCAAATGCGTATTTCACCGGCAACGGGGCTGAGCCCGCTAATCGAAAGAGGCGAATCGACAACTTCTTACGTAGTGCACGTGTTGTATTTACCGCCTCTAGGTGAATGGTCACGGCAATCCGGATTTTGTCGGTTATTTGCTTGAGCTCATCAATCAATTGTGGGCTGACCGCAGCAAGTTCGGCTGGATCACTCATCATCAATTTGAGCGATTCCGACAAACCGCTTTCGGCTTCACTGCGTTCAACGATTGCTGCTTCGCGCGCTTGGAACGCGGCGCCCATCAACATCAGACTCGACGCCGGATCTATACCTTCGCCATGCGCGATTTCAATTGCGATAGCAGCGCGGCGTTGAAGAAGCGCGTCCAGG